>JBARNC010000176.1:0-5125 GCA_049802775.1 Pseudolabrys sp.
CGCTCGATGCCACCCGTATCGCCAATGCCATCGAGTGTACGCGCTCTTCGTCAACTCATGGCGCCGACGACAGCGACGGAGAAGAAGGCATGCTGCTACGCGCCGCCGATCTCATCGGCCAGCTCGGCGATCCGCATTATCTGCGCAAAGCCAATGCGCTTTATTACGAATTCGAAGAAGTCGGGATGAACAAGCAACTCGGCTATGCTTCGCCAGCCGATCTCACCGATCTCTATCCGAAGTTCTTTTGGAGCAGCATATCGCCGCATATCCAGAGCGCGATCCGCTACCTCAACATCACGTCGAACGGACGGCGGTGGATCGCCAATCTCCACAGCAATATCCTTCGCGCCGAACGCGAGCTAAACCTCTCCGGTCCACAACGGTGAGACCCGGGGTTCACGGGGCCTTGAGAGCGTCCGTTCATATCCGGGCGGACTGGCGATCTCCTGAATGGGGCGAGTGCTGGCACATAGCCAATGTCGCCTTTACCCCCAAAAGCGGATATTCGCCAAAGCGTTTGGCATGTCCGCTTTGGGTCATTAGCGACCTAGCTGGTCAAGGCCGACACTCGTACTTGTCCGCTGTTACTCCAATAGCGGACAGAGGCGGGTGTAGCTGGAATGTCCGCTTTGTGCCGATAGCGGACATCCCCTCTCAGTCGATTACCTTTTTAGCCGTCAGTTGCGCCCGTAAAATCAGTTGGTAGGGCGACATCAAAGATCGTCCCGTGAGGATTGTTCGCAGATGCCCGAAGGCTCCCGCCATGGGCTTCGACAATCGACCGACAAATGGCAAGTCCTATTCCCATTCCGGTGGATTTTGTCGTAAAGAACGGTTCGAAGATGCGGTCCTTGTCTTTCTTCTCTATTCCCGTCCCAGAGTCTTCAATGGTGACCAGAACACTGGAAGGCTGTCGAATATTGTCGGACCTTATCCGCAAAAGGCGTGCACGATCGGTGACGGAGCGCATCGCTTCGATCGCGTTCATAATCAAATTCAGAAAAACTTGCTGCAATTGACCTCGATCGGCAAGCAGTTGCGGGAGGCCCTCGCGCAGTTCAGTTGAGACCGATACACGTTGGGTCCGCAAATCGATGTCAACCATTGTGAGCACCTCGCGAACAACGTCGTTTACGCTAAACCGTGCTCTCCCGTGAAGGTCCTTCTTGAACATCACTCGGACGCTTCCGATCACCTCAGCAGCACGGTGACCGGCACTGACAACACCCTTCAAGGCCGCATGCACTTCATCGAGATCCGGCGTCTTTTTCGTCAGCCAACGCAAGCCTGCATTGGCATTTGCTACCATAGCCGCCAACGGCTGTTTAACCTCATGAGCGATTGAAGCCGCCATTGCGTCCATCGTCATTTGCCGACTCTCATATTCCCGCTGCTGCCTTATGATTGAGCTGGCGAGATCGTTGAGCAGGCGCGCGTTCTCTATGGCGATGACGGCCTGGGTGGCAAAGTTTTTGACCAACTCGATCTGCTTTTCGCTGAACGGTCTCACCTCTTGGCGGTAAATGACGATGGTGCCGATCAGCTCGTTCCCCTTGAGCATTGGTACAACGAGCATTGTGCGGGCACCTGCGAGATCAAGAAGCGCAAACCGTTGCGGATCATTAATATAAGACGGCTCTGCCCGAATATCGGCAATTTGGACCGGTTGCTTCGTCCTCTGGGCGCGGTCGGTACCGCTTCCCGGGCCAAGGTGAATTACCGGTTCGCGCCGCCGCGCCTCGACGTATGCCGACGGCGCCCCATGCAGCGCAACAACGCGGAACGCATCGCCCTCCGATAGACACAATACGCCGAACTTGGCCTCGCAAATGCGTACCCCATTCGCCAGCATGGCCTGGAACACAGGCTCCAGCTCGCCCGGCGAACTGCTGATCACTTGCAGGACCTCGGAGGTCGCCGCCTGCTGCTCCAGCGCTTCGTTCAGCCTGTGCTCGAGCGACGCAATCTTCTCGTATGCATCGGCGGAAGGCTTACGACGACGAGCAACCTTCGGCGCATTGCGGCGCTTCAACGTCTTCGGGCGTTGCGTTTTTATTGCTTTGTCGTCTGCTTTGTTGGGCCGTCTCATTGCCTCCCCCGAGGCTTAGGACAGGCCATCGTATCGGATTAAGTAACAGCGCCGGAAGGGGCCATGTCCGCTTTGGGTCATAAGCGGACATTTCGCAGTGCAAACGTCATGTCTGCTTTACCCCCGAAAGCGGACATTTGCCGTCCTTTTATTTCGCAAAGGTAAAGATGAAGAAGACAAGCGGCGCTACAAATATGACAACCGAGATGACTGAGGATAGCGCTGCGAGCGGCAGATATTTATTCGCGGCAGCAAGTGCAATCGCTGCTATCGCAAACGCGGGTCCGAATATGCCTTCGGCCAGCGTGGGCGGGTTAAACGGGCGGTCGAGATGGTGCATCTCCAACCAAATGAGGTCAAGAAATTCCCACATCGCGAGCCCGGCAATGGCGATAATGACGAGACGCAATAGAATGTTTGTGGCCCGCTTGAAATCTGCCATCGCTTGCTCCTCGATTGCGCTCGCAATTTTCCCCTTGCTTTGACCTGGCCGCAAGCGTGGCGCTGCGCAAAGAACTGGAGAAGGCAGCGAGTGAATAATCTAATGTCCGCTTTACCCCCAAAAGCGGACATTCGCAGTGCAAAAGCAAATGTCCGCTTTGCGCCAATAGCGGACATCTCGACTTTCTGCGTCACTTAGATTTGCGCGTCTCCTTTCGCCAGCGCGTGGCGTTGCGCAACGAGCCCCCTCGACGGTCGTTCAATCGTCCGACGCGCCAGTAGCCGCCCGAAACTCGCGTTAGTCTTGCGGGCAGCTCAGAAAAGCGCAACTATCACGTCAAATCGGGAGCTATCTATATGGAGAATCCCGGTTAGTATTTTGGACAAAGGACGCGTCATGTTGGTCCAGCCGATCCAAGAAGCATCCCAGTCCGCGCACGTGGTCGTACTCGGCAATGAAAAGGGTGGCTCGGGCAAGTCCACCACAGCGCTGCACATCGCGGTGGCGCTGCTCAAGGCTGGCCAGCGCGTCGCCACCATCGATCTTGACGGTCGGCAGAAAAGCCTCACCCATTATATTGAAAACCGCCGCGCCTGGGCCAAACGGGCGCGTATTGGGCTCGAGCTGCCGACGCATTACTGCATCGAGCGCGCCGAGGGAAATTCCGTCGAAGCCAATGAAGCGCAGGAGGTCGCCAACTTCTCCACCGCCGTCAGCGCGATCGAGCACACCCACGACGTGATGGTGATCGATACGCCCGGCTCCGACACCTTTCTGATGCGGCTCGCCCATTCGATGGCGGACACGTTGGTTACGCCGATCAACGATAGCTTCCTCGATTTCGACGTGCTCGCCGCGCTCGATCCGACCAATTTCGCCGTCACCGGCGAAAGCCACCACGCCGAGATGGTGCGCGAAGGGCGCCGCCAGCGTCGGCTAGTCGACGGCCGGCTCACCGACTGGATTGTCGTGCGGAATCGTCTGTCCGCGCTCGGTTCGCGCAACAAGCGCCTGGTTGGCGAGGGGCTGACCGAATTGTCTAAGCGTATGGGCTTCCGCTGGGTCGACGGCTTCGCCGAGCGCGTGGTCTATCGCGAATTTTTCCCGCGCGGCTTGACTGCACTCGACGATCTCGACAAGGCGACGCTTGGCAGGCGGCCAATTAAGTCGCACGTCACCGCGCGAGAGGAAGTAATTGCGCTGCTCAATGTGCTGCACCTGCCGCTGTCAGAGAAGGGCAAGCGGCGCGCGGCCGCCCGTGCCGAATGGTATTCGGTAAAGGACCAGCCGCTGCAGGTCCACGACGTCATCGGCTAGGCCTCCTATTGCACCGAACAGCGGAGCTGGCCCAACCGCAGCGAAGTATCTTGGTACCTTAGTGGTTTTTCCTTACCGAAACGCCGTCTTCGGATCGGTGGGGGATTCACTGGATGATTTCATCACCTGACTAACAGCGTTGTGCCGTTCGCCTCGATCAGGATAGCATTCCGGCGGGGGACAAATTGTTTCCGTGCGGCGTTGAGCGCGTGATCCGCTCGGGGGACAGCTCATGTACATATTGCCAACGGTCCGCCTTCTCTTAATAGCACTCGCGGTCGGCACCGGTTTTGGCATTTTTTTGCAGCTGTACGCTTTTAGAAGCGAAACAAAGTCGCCCTCCTCCGTTGCCCGGGCGGAGACGAGATTTTCATACATCAATGACTTACAGGAGAAGACGATCAAAGACACGCTTTCAGAACAAATACGCCAAGCTGCAATTGCCGAGCGTGTGCAGCCCGAGGCGAAGACGCCGGAACCAGCGGCCATCGAACCGGCTGTCTCAATCCCAGCACCGCCGCTGCCTGATTTCAGAGGAGTTAAGACTTTCGCGGTGGCGCAGGTTCCACTACAGACATTGCGGACCTGCCTTGAGATTGAAGATCAAAGCAAGGAACGCCTGAACTGCTATGATGAAAAAATAGCGCCAGCACCCAAACAGGTTTCTGCTCCAGCCAAGACAGTGCGAGATTGCCGCTTTGTAAAGGAAGAAGATGAGCGTCTTAACTGTTTTAATCGGTTTGTGAGTCCTCCGCCGAAAAAGAATACAGCCAAGCAAAAGGGCAAGAAGCCCTAGAGAAAAAATTCAAACAGGCAAGTTACATTCCGGTGCCGTCGCCAGATGTGGTTGGCCAGCGTTTTCTGGCAGTCAATAGCGGACATCACGAAATTGTGGGGCGCGAAAACAGAAACCGCCTCGCTGCGGTTCTCTCCGAAATCACAAGTGGCGATAGCAACGGTATCGTCGACAGGGCCTCCTGCAGGTAGGCGGTTCTAGTTCTTTAACCCCGCCTTCTGAAGTCCCAGAAGAAATCGGGCGCGGTCACTCGGATTCGCATATACCGTGTCATTCGCGACATGGGCGCTGGAGAGGTCAGGTTGAAGGGCGAGCGTGCGCGCAAGAGCTTCGCCCGCTTCGTCGATCCTCCCGAGCAATCCCATCGACACGGTCATCAATCGCCAGGCACCGGCATGATTGGGATTGCTTGCTGTAATAGATCTGCATAACGCAATCGTCTCTTCGTACCGTTGAAGAGCAAACAGAGCCATGTACC
>JBARNC010000177.1:0-5411 GCA_049802775.1 Pseudolabrys sp.
CTCGTTCTCAAAGCGTGTCCTGAAAGAATAAGGAGTTTCGGCGAGCACGCCGGAATCGGTGGAAAGATTGCCACTGCCCGCGCGGCCGGTGCCGCGCCAAATAGCTTTTGCTCTGCGGATCATGGAATTCTCCTTGTGCTAATTTGGTCGTGTTCGTTCCTTCAGTTCTAGCACTCGTGAAAAAGACCATTCGGAAAATGACAAAGCAATAGCTTGAAGAGTACGCCGTAGGCCAGGTCTATCGCTCCCGTCGCCTGCGGGTAGACAGGGACCAGATCATAGCGTTCGCCGATGCGCCGAAACGACGCGGCCCTCCATTCGAGGTCTCCGGCGGCAAACGATTGTTGGAGCGCGTGACATTCCTGAGCTGTCGTAAATTGGCGAGTTCTTTCAGGTTCTCCGCGGACGCGGCGGCTACCTCAAAGCCCCGCGCACATTCCGCGACGATCAAGCCTTCGGACGTCAGCCGGTTGAGCAATTCGCGCAAGGTGTGCTGACGCCGTAAGCTTCTTTCAAGCCGTCGAGCTTGAGCCTCTGGGCGGGCAAAAGACGACCGAAAACGATGTCGTTTCTGATCCGGCGGTAAGCTTTTTCTCCAGCGGTTTCAGCAGCCGCAGTCCGGCCGGCCATGGAAACGCCCTCGTCTGACAACTTAAATTTTTTTCGCGTTACCCTATCAAAAGGCGATCATCTGATGAAACTATTTTTATCTATTGAATCGCCCTTGGTGGGACGCCATAAGTCGACCTCATCGTCGCGAGGAAGCGGTCAGGGAGGATCAGATGGGTTCATTGTTCACGCGTCGTACCGTGGTAGCCGGCGGCTTATCGGCGTTCGCTCTGGCATCGTCGGGGAATGCCCAGGCGCAAACAAAGCAAAAGCTCAAATTCAGCTGCGCGTTTACCGAAACCGACCCACGCGCCGAGGCATACAAAGCATTCGCAGCGGCGATCAAAGACGACTTCGATTTCGAACCGTATTGGGGCAACACCTTGTTCAAGCAGGGCGCCGAGCTGGTTGCGCTCCAACGCGACAACCTCGACCTTTGCAATTTGGCCCCAGCCGATATCTCCAAGCAAATTCCCGCGTGGTCGTTGCTCACCTCGGCCTATTTATTCCGCGATGCCGATCACATGAAAAAGGTATTCAAGAGCGACGTCGGCAAGGAATTCATAAAAATGGCCAAGGATCAGCTTGGCATCCAGATCATAACGCCTGTGTATTTCGGTGTGCGCAACGTGAACCTGAAACCCGACAAGCAAATCAAAACTCCGGCCGATTTGCAGGGCATCAAGCTTCGCATGCCGCCTGGCGAATTTTGGCAGTTTCTCGGAGAGTCACTTGGCGCCAATCCAACGCCCGTCGCCTATGCCGAACTCTATACGGCATTGCAGACCGGCACAGTCGATGGTCAGGACAATCCGTTGGTGAATAGCAAGCTTATGAAGTTCGATGAGGTCACTTCGCAGTTCGTGCTCACCCGTCACGTTATCGGTTACGATGTGATGACGATCCGCTCCAAGATTTGGGACGCGATGAAGCTGGAGCAGCAAGTCAAATTCCAGGCAGCAGCCGACAAGGCGATGGACGACAACACAGCGAAATTCATCGCGCAGGAAGCCGACGTCCTTGCGTACTTCAAGAAAGAAGGGAAAAAAGTTTACGAACCGGACCAGGATGCATTCCGGACCTTTGCGCAGAAGAAGTACGTCGAAAAATACGGCAATGATTGGCCGAAGGGCGCACTGGAGCGAATTAACACGGTGAAGTAATTCCGGCGCTTACACGTCTTCCGGAATAATTCCGGCCGTCGTTCACGTGATGGCGGCCGACACTATTGTAGTGCGACTGACTGGTTCGGCCAAATCGGACAGGCAGACGGGGAAACATCATGACATTCGAACAATCCGCCGCGCTTGGCCAATGGCTTCGCCGGCGGGCGGAAAATGTCGCTGTCGCATTGCTATCGGTGATGTTCGCGACCTTCACTATTCAAATATTTTTTCGGTATGTCTTGAACAACCCCATTGGCTGGTCTGAGGAGGTCATTATCACGACCTGGCTTTGGACGGTGCTTTGGGGTGCTGCTTTTATTCTCGGCGAGGCGGAAGAAATACGCTTCGATATAATTTATTCAAATATCTCCGAAAGCACGCGACGCGTGTTCACGGTTATAACCGCGGTTGCGCTCGTTTTCATCTATGGGATTTCGCTGCCAGCCTCATACCGATACGTAAGTTTCATGAAAGTGGAGCGGTCGGCGTACCTGCACGTGCCGATCAATGTGATGTATTCGGTCTACATTATTTTCACCGTAGCTTGTATCGGTCGTTACTGTTGGCTGGTCTATCAAGCCATTCGTGGCGCGAAGTCACCCATGACCGATCCTGCCAAGGTCGGTGACTGATTATGTCGATCAGTCCTTTTGCTCTTTGCATTCTTGCGATTGTCTTCCTTGGGGCCCTCGGCCTTCCGATCGGGCACTCGATGATCGTCGCTTCGATCTTCTATCTTCTGCTATCGGGCCTCGACCTTGGAACAGCTGCCGAGCAAATCCTGAACGGCCTTTTCAACAGCTACGTCCTGCTCGCGATCCCGCTCTTCATCCTCGCTGCCGATCTCATGAATATCGGCAGCCTCACCGACCGCTTATTGCAATTCTGTCTAGTGCTGGTCGGACGATTCCGTGGCGGCCTTGGACACGTCAACGTTGTCGCCAACATGATCTTTGCCGGAATGTCCGGATCGGCCATCGCAGACGCCGTTGGAATCGGCCGCATCATTATCGGTATGATGACCAAGGATGGCCGCTATCCGATCGCTTACGCCGGCGCAATTACAGCCTCCGCCGCTATTATCGGGCCGATCATTCCACCATCAATCCCAATGGTTTTGTATGCGCTGATCTCCGACACATCGATCGGCTATCTGTTCCTCGGCGGCTTCGTTCCAGGCATCATGCTTGGGCTTGGCTTCATGATCACAAACTCGATCATCGCACGACGCCGGAACTACCCGGTCGAAGCCCCAATTCCAATGCAGGAGATTCCGAGAGTCGCGATCAGGGCGTTTCCCGCGCTGATGCTTCCAGTCATTCTGTTGTTCGGTATCTACGGCGGCGTCATGACGCCAACGGAAGGTGCAGCCGCGGCAGCCTTCTATGCGCTGTTCGCATCCACCGTCCTCTATCGTGCGGTGACGTGGAAGCAACTTTACGAAGCTATTCTTTCTAGTGGCAAGGCGACAACCTCCATCGGCATGCTTATCGCCGGGGCCATGATTTTCAACTATGTAGTTACGGTTGAAAACGTTCCCAACTCTCTGGCGCGCTTCATGGGAGGCTACGATCTGGCGGCAGGCGGCTTCCTGCTGCTCGTCAATATCGTTCTGCTGATCCTCGGGTGTCTCTTGGAAGGCAGCACGATCTTGCTTGTAGTAGTGCCGATCTTTATTCCGACCGCCAAGGCGCTCGGTATCGATTTGGTGCATTTCGGCGTAGTCGTCGTGGTCAACATAATGATTGGACTGCTCACGCCGCCCTACGGCCTGCTCCTATTCGTCCTTGCCAATATGACCAAGCAACCTCTGGGTGCGATCGTGCGTGAAGCTGCACCGTTCATTTTGATGTCAATTATCGTTCTCGCGATTGTCGCCATCTTCCCCGACACGATCCTCTGGTTGCCGCGGATCTGGGGCTACAAGGGCTGAGCAGCCAATGAACAAACCAATCTATGTCCTCAACGGACCTAACCTCAATCGTCTCGGCAAGCGCGAACCCGAAATCTACGGGGCAACGACTCTGGCCGAAGTCGAGGCGTCATGCCGGACAGAAGCAGAAGATCAAGCCATCGAATTCCGCCAGACGAACAGCGAAGCGCAAATGATCGACTGGATTCACGAAGCGATCGACGAAGGCAGCGGAATCATTATCAATCCGGCTGCATTTACGTTCACCTCAATCGCAATTCTTGACGCGCTCAGGATGTTTCCAGGTCCGATCATAGAGCTTCATATTTCGAACATTCATCGTCGCGAGCCTTACTACCATCACTCTTATGTCTCCAAGGTCGCGACTGCTGTGATTGCCGGCCTTGGCACAAATGGATATCGGATAGCTGTGCGGGCGCTCCGCAAAATGATCTGACACGTCTTTCGTTAAAGCATGTCCGCTAGACCGCGGAATCTGACTACCGCTCAGATCGGGCTTTAGCCACACCCTCTTCGCGCGCCGCAAGGGCGGTCGCAAAAGTTCGATGCAGGCATGCGGAATCGGGCTCCACGCCGGTGAAAAGGCGAAACGCCTCGACGGCCTGGTGCACGCACATCCCGCCACCGTTCAATACGCGCGCGCCCTTCGCCGCCGCCGCTTGAATGAACTCAGTCTCGATTGGCGTATAGATGACGTCAGCGGCCCAATGCGTCGCTTTGATTGCAGACACAGGCACTGGATTGCCGGGAAAGCCGCGCATACCGATCTGAGTTGCGTTTACAACGCCGTTTGCAGCCGCGATATCACGTTCGAGGTCGCTTGTGATGCGGCAGCGCGCTGCGCTGTAGTGCGCCGCGAGATCGGCCTTGAGGGCATTTGCGCGAGCGCGGTCAATGTCATGAATGATAAGGACCGCAACACCCATATCCATCAAGGCAAAGGCGACGGCGCGCCCAGCGCCACCGGCACCGACTTGCACCACCGTTGCATTCTCAGCACTCCTGCGCCCGAGGCTTTCTTCAAAGCTGCGACGAAAGCCAATTCGGTCAAAGTTGTAACCCGTGGTTCGGCCGTCCGAAGCAATTGCCACGGTATTGACCGCGCCGATCTGAGCGGCCTGCGGATCCACCGCATCGAGAAGCGCGAGAATCTCCTGCTTGAAGGGATACGTGATGTTTGTGCCAGTGAAACCGACGGTCTTCATTGCATCGAGGAGTTGCGCGAGGTGGCGCACCGGCAAGCGATCGACATCCATCAGATGGTAGAAACCTTGGATTTCGGCGCTCGCGAAGGCATCAGCAAAAAGCGCAGACGTGAGCGATCCCATAATATTCGCGCCAATCAGTCCGATCAGGATTCTGTTCTGGCTCATGGCACCCGACCCGCCTCTGCTCCACCCGATGCAAGTGGTGATGAAATATACAGGGAATTTCAAGATTGTTCGTTTTATGCAACCCAGTTTGGCGCTGACCTTAATGTCCGCTATTGCGACCATTAGCGGACATAACGGCATGTCAGTGCGGCGTCCCCTTTGTCTCCAACAGCGGACATTCCGGTCGGCAAGCGTGGCGTCCGCTTTGCGTCAAAAGCGGACATTGGGACAAACTTAGCTTGTCAGTTATTCGATCACCTCGTCGACGCGGCCAAGCAGCGAAGGCGCAACAGCGAGACCAAGAGCTTTTGCAGTCTTGAGGTTGATCGC
>JBARNC010000178.1:0-7478 GCA_049802775.1 Pseudolabrys sp.
ATTGAGAATGTCAACCTCATGGCGACCCTGCTTTCACACCATCAGACGCTTGCCCATTGGAAGCACCTGGGCGGCCGCTATGTGGCGGACGTTGAGGAGTTACTTAAGTCTCATCTTCTCCAAGGGATCCTTGAGGCCTCCTGGATCCATCCAGCAACGGGGGAGATGGCTGACGACACGCAGTTCTTCTCCGCCCTTCAAGAGCTCATGGCGTATGCATTCGACGAGTATGCACGGCTTGGAAAAGAGAGGCATAACCAATGGTGGCGGCGAGGCACTTCCGATCGCCCTGGCATACTGGCAGAAATGCAAGCGCTACTGCAGCACTACCGCGCCGAACTCCTCGCCGAGTCCGGCCGATTATTGCAGGAGGGAGCGACATGAGAGCGCATCAGCCCGGTTCGACGCCAATCCACATTCCCGAAACGGTCCCGAATCCCGCCTATACGCCCGCGCCCGCGCCTGCGCCGGAGCGGACGCCGACCAAAGTGCCGGAAAAGGTGCCCGAAAAAGTAATCGCCCCGGAGTCATTCGGGGCGTTTTTCTTTCCGTCGTAAATGCCGCCGAGCCGACGCAACCAACGCGCAACCGCGCGGACACCGCCTTAGGTGGCGAGGACAGGATCCGTGCGAAGAACTCCAACCGTGTCGTCTAGCGGACAAACCGGCAAGTCCGCGCGATGTCGCTTTACCCCGAAAGCGGACATTCGGCGGATGGGTTGTCGGCTAAAAGAGCGGTAACGCGGTCGAGTTATGCTTCAGGCACACTAGCGCCCTCTATCGGATGATAGAGGGCGGCCCAGAGCGCTAGGCTCGCCACCGTCAATCCGACCCAGAGTTCAATCCAGAACGTGAGCAACGGAGACATGGCCACCACCCGTTCGACGAGTGTGGTGATGACCAGGACGATCCCAAGGATACTATTCGTCGAACTTTGCCAGCCAGAGAAGTCGCTGCGGCGCGCGACAAGTGCAAGCACGGCGATGGCGATCCCAACCGGGAGAAGTAGCCAGGATACCGGGGCGCTCGCCGGCATACCAAAGATCGCAACATAGACGATCCACAAGCCAATGAGGAAGTTGAGGAGGTTGGCGATCATGCGTGTTCCTCCGCCTCATGCGTGCGTTCAAGCAAGCGCCAAGTCATGGGCGGGATGCCAAGGAAACCGAGCGTGCCGATGACGACCACGAGTTTCCAGGGATTTGTCAACGGCGAGAGCCCTACGACGGCAAGCGCGATCACGCATTGAAGTCCATAGCAAACAAAGCCGGCGAGCCGCATCGCACGCCGGTCGGCAAGCTTGCCGATGCCGTAAAGAATTCCATAGCAGCCTGCGAGCAATACGAGCCCGCCCAGCAAGAGCGCAGTCTTAAGCAATTCCAGTTCATTCATGATGTCACCGCTTCGGCGGTGCGAAGGCGCGCGCGCCTGCCCAAGGTGATGAGGTCGTAGACCAGCACGATGTAACCGGCAGCGAAAATCAGGCCGAATATGAAGCGTGCGTACATGCCGGCTACGAATGATGGGTCTTGTTGGCCGAGCATGAATGCTTCGTGCGTCGACCCGCCCAATGCACGTTCGACAAACGCCTGAGCGAAGCCGGATAGGAGAAGTACTCCCGCCATTCCAACCAGACCGATGTTCAACGTCGCAAATGCCCATCGCCACGCCATGCCTCCGTGCATTGCGGGGCCCCGGACCTTTTGCAGGACGAGATAAAATACGCCGATAATGCCGCACGCATATGCACCCCAGAAGGCAAAATGGGCGTGGGAGACGGTCCACTGGGTTCCGTGCGCATAAAGATTAATCTGCGGCAAAGTGATCATAAACCCCCAAACGCCGGCACCGAGGAAATTACCGAAGCCTTCGGCCATGATCCAAAAGAAAGCCGGCCGGTTGGTCGTCTTCATGTGATGCGTTCCCGCATCATAGACCGCGTGGACGACCATACCGAGAAGTGGCAGAGGCTCGAATGCCGAGAAGAAACCACCAATGCTAAGCCAATATTGCGGCGTGCCAATCCAGAAGTAGTGGTGTCCGAGCCCGAGAATGCCGGTGCCCATGACCAGGGCGACCTCGATATAAAGCCAGGTCTCGACAATGCGGCGCGAGGTGCCGAGAAGGCTCATCAGCGCCAGGGCCAAGATGCAGCCGATCAGCACCTCCCAGGTTCCCTCGACCCAGAGATGAATGAGCCACCACCACCAGAACAGGTCCTGCGACATGTTCGGTTGGGCCGAGAAGGCGTCGAGATAAAGCACGAGAAGCGGCACCAGATCGACGATGAGCACGCCCATAATGCCGGTCATCTTCTTGGCGCTGATTGCCGTGCCGATCACGTTGTAGGCGAATACCAGTAGGATGACGACGATGCCGAGGGCAGCCCAGCGCGGAGCTTCGACGAATTTTCGCCCTTGGTTGACGAACCACATGCCAAGGAGGTTGCTGTCGCCATATTGGACAAAGATGAAGACGACGGCGACCACTGCGACTGCCGCGCAGAACACATAAAACAGCAGTTCGGCAGCTCTGATCCCCTCAGTCTCAATGTTAAATTCCTCCGGCAGGAACCAGTAGATCGCTCCCATGAACCCCATCAGCAGCCAGATCACCAGCGTGTTTATGTGCAGAATCTTGGCGATGTTGAAATCGAGCACGCCGAATAGGAAGTTCGGATTGATGTAGTAATAGGCCGACATCAGGCCAGCGATGACCATGACCCCGAACAGCGCAATCGCGGCCGTCAGGTATTTGATGGCGAGTTTTTGAGAGCGATACATCGAAACCTCTTAGCGGCCGGCTGATCGTCGGCCGAAGTTGGCGGGGAAGCCGTTAGTGTCGACCGACGCCATCCATTTGAGGTAGGCCACCACCGCCTCCGCCTCTTCGCGCGACAAGTGAAGGTTTGGCATGGCGCGCTCGAAGATTCGATATCGCACTGGGTCCATCAGGAAGCGGACCATTGCCTCTTCTCGGCTGTCGGCGGCCGTTATTGTCGTCCAAGTATTCCAAACTGGATCGAGCCACGACTTCGTCAAATCGGGAGCGTAATAGGCGCCGATGCCGAAGAAGGTGTGGCAGTCTATGCAAGCGCGGCTCTGAATGACGAGTTTTCCCTTGGCGATGAGTGCCGCGGCGTCCTGTTGGCTGTACACGCGGCCGAACAATTGTTCTTTATCGCCGATCGTCGGCATGTCGATGCCGCGATCCTCGTCAAATTTGTAGCCGACTTTCTGATTGATGACGGTGTAGGCCGGCACATGCGATCCGCCAATGTCGATTGCCGAAAGGGTATCGACGGTCAGCATCGCCAGCACGACCATCATCACGACGACGATGCTGATCGCGCCCGCCCGCCAGAATCTGGGATCGTCGATTTGCAAGACGCACACCCCAGTACATATTGATAATTTTGTGCACCACTTCTCGCCAGTGTCAATTAGCGTTGCATGCCCTGCTGCCCTTTTACGCACTGCTGACACATACAGAAAAGGGGCAATGGTGCTGTCTGATCCAATAGCGGACATTGATCGCTGGCTTCAGAATGTCCGCTTTGTGCCAATAGCAAACATTCCGCCATTCATTCGATCACCTCGTCGGCGCGGTTGAGAAGTGTCCGCGGTACGGTGAGACCGAGCGCCTTGGCCGTTTTGAGATTGATCACCAGCTCATACTTGGTCGGAGCCTGCACCGGCAGGTCGGCTGGCTTCTCGCTCTTGAGGATGCGATCGACATATTCCGCGGCGCGCCGCATAAAATCGTGCGTATCAGGCCCATAGGTGATTAAGCCACCGTCTTTGGCGTAATAGCGGTAGGGGTAGGTTGCGGGCAGCTTGTGGCGAGAGGCAAGCGCGATGAACACATCGCGACGAAACGCCGTTCCACCCGCCGTTACGATCATGCCGCCGTTAGGTGAGCGTGCGAAGGTCGCGACGCCCCGCTCGATTTCTCCAACGTCGCGCGCGCTCAACGGCGTAAGCTCAACCCCAAGCGACTGCGCCACTGACTGGATGGCGGCAAATTGGCCGATGCCCGCCGCCGAGGTGGGATCGCGAAGGACCGCCCCACGCGTGACGCGAGGCTTGAGCAGTTCCACCCATTTGCCGCTCATCGTGTATTCGAAATTCGTGAAACCGGTAGCGTTGGCTCCCGGCCGCGCCAGACTTTGGACGAAGCCGGCTCCGACCGGATCGGTTACATTCGCGAACACGATCGGAACGGTGCGGGTCGCCTGTAGCGCCGGCCCAATGGTCAAGCTGCCGACGGTCATGATCACGTCCGGCGCGAGCGCAACCAGTCCCGCCGCGTATCGGCGGGCGGCCGCGGCATCGCCCCCGGACGAGCGATAGTCGATCTGCAGGTTTCGGCCAACCGTTCAGCCCAACTGCTGGAGGCTCTGCTCGAACACCACGCTTCGTGCCTGTGCCTCCGGATCGTTCGCCGTGAATGGCATGAGCACCCCGATGCGCCGCATCTGCCCGCCCTGCTGCGCCCGTGCCGCGAGCGGCCATGCCGCTGCCGCACCGCCGAGAAACATGATGAACTCGCGCCGCCTCATTAGGTCGCCCCGAGGCTAATGCACGGCATCATACTGGCTTAAGCTGGCACTCAGAAAGGGGGCAGCGCGAAAACGGGGCTACGCTCGCAATGTCCGCTTTGGGTCCAAAAGCAGACATTTGCAGTGCACAAGCGCATGTCCGCTTTACCCCCAAAAGCAGACATGTGCAGTGCAACTCGGTATGTGCGCTTTGTGCAAATAGCGGACATTCGCGAAATGACGTGTGCGCTGAAAGAAACAGATTGAATTTTGGAAAGACAATTAAGATGAGCGTCGGGAACGGCCGAATTGGGGTCTTGCCTAACTGATGCGACCCGCGAAGGCCGCTCCCGGCACGCCGCTCTCAAATTTCGCCGCTACCTTAGGCCCGAGCGTTTGACACTAACGATCTTCGCGGCATTTCTGACCCGGTGGCGTCATCCGATCCTCCGTGGCGTCAAAAAATCTGCCCCTGGTCCGTCACTACCGAAGAGTGTCGTGGCGGAATACAGGGGCGCCTTGGAACCTAGACGAATTCCAGCTCTCCGTGACAATCCGGTCACACGATAACAAACTACTTCAGCCCATTAATGTTCATGAGTGCGACTTCAAAAAAGAACTGACCCCAGACTGCAGGGATACCGCTGGGGTCAATCTCTGCCGGACGCTGGGGTTGGGGGACGGAGGGCGTCCAGCTTCATACCTTCGAGATCAACCCCACAATCCCGAGAGTCCGGCGTACACTCCGAAGATCACCGTTGTCGCAATTACGGTCGCAACGAGGACGGCATAAGCTCCTTGCAGTCGATAGGGTTTTGGAAGCCGTCGGGCCAACAGATACAGGAACCCTAGCACGATCGGCAGCAACAGCGCATTCATCACCTGTACACCGACGCTCAAGCTGACGAGGTTGACACCCGAGACGACGATTAGCGCCCCAACGATAAGCGTTGCCGTATAGGTGCCGTAGAACCAGGGGGCTTCGTGTGGTTCGTGCTCCAGTGAATGCTTCGTACCGAGAACTTCACTCAGTGTCCGGGCCGCGGTCAGCGTTACCACGATCGTCGCTACGACGGCCGCGCCTGACAATCCGAGACCGAATAAGAGCTTGCCGGTTGTTTCGCCTAGGTACGGCGTGATCGCTTGGGCAATTTGCTGTACGGTATCAAGTGAGCCAGATTGTGTAGCGCCTCCCAACGTCGCAGCAGTCGCAATCAATACCGCCGCCATAATTATTTGCGTCACCACAGCACCGAACGCGGTGTCGAAACGCGCCGCCGGTAAGTCATCGAGCGACAGCTTTTTTTCCACGACGGACGACTGCTGATAAAACACCATCCACGGCATGATCACCGCCCCGATATTGGCAGCAACAAGATAGAGGTATTTTGGTTCGCGCCAGGCGATATCGAGAGCTCCGGAAGCCAGAGCGGTCAGGTCAGGGTTGGCCTGCCAAGCGACATATAAAAATACGAGCTCGAACGCCCCAACGGCGATCGCAATTCGCTCGACAGTGAGATAAGTGCCCCGGTAGGCCATAACAATAAGTGCAATAACGATCAGCGACATGGTAACGGGCGCGGGCACCCCCATGAGTAGGCCGACACCCGCCAACCCGCTGAGCTCGCTCAACAGCGCGCCGACGCAAGCCACGACCAGGGTTGCCACTGACAACCACGCCCAGCCTTTGCCGAAGTGATCGCGGATAAGTTCTGCGTGGCCTTTACGCTCGACAATACCGAGGCGCACCGTCAGTTCTTGGACGATGTACAAAATCGGTACCAGAACAACTTGCAGCAGCAGAAGCCGGTAACCCCACTCCGCGCCACTTTGGGCCGCCGTGATAATGCTGCCAGCGTCGGTATCGGCGAGCATCACGACGATGCCGGGACCGGCGACGACTGAAATGCGACGCCAGCTCAGCTTCGGAGGCAGAGATCGGTAGGGAAGCTCGCAACTCGACATAAGAATGGTTCCAGAAAATCGCAAATGATAACGATTATCAATATTGCAACCTCGCAAGATTGGGCTTTGACGAATATCAATTCGAAGCTAGTGACCTGAAAATTTTTGACGTCACCAGATCGAACTGAGCCCCGCCGTTCTCTTCACGGTCTAGCCTGCCGAGACCATGACTACCGGGGCCGTGTGGGTTTGACCGGATTTCCGCCTCCGCCGCTTTTCACGTCTCTATACATCTCAAGGCAAGTTGTAAGTTCAGTGTAGGTCGGCTCGAACGATTTTATCGATCCAACGCATTTAATTCGTTCTCCGGCTGGAAACTTTGACCAGTCGCTCTCAAGCTTTTCGCGGGCGCGTTGCTCGCTTTCCAGACAGGATTTTTCTCTGTCTTTAGCTTGGTCGGCATACACTGCCGCGGCAGCGTTGCGGCAACTCGCCGTTACATCCCAATTGGGAACGCCGTCTGCCACGGCTATCTGGAGCGTTATAGGTAATGCGAGAAATGGAATAATCATTTCGACACCGTGACCTTCGCAACCACACGGCGAGCAGACTGATTTAATTATCATCGCCTTTTTGTGATCCGCCGCAATGGAAAAGTGGTCCTGTGAGAGCGGATTATCGGGCGGGCAATTGTGATGTCCCTCTCCCCCCAATAGCGGATAAAGGCGGGTGCGGTTGGATTGTCCGCTTTGTGCCATTTTCGGATGTCGGCATTCGCTGCCGAACGTCTGCCCCCGGGCGTTAAATTGTAATCCCGGATGTTTTCGTCTTGGCGGCACCCCATTTCGCAGCGCAATCGTCATGTCCGCTTTACCCCCAAAAGCGGACATGTGCGGTGCAACTCGCTATGTCCGCTTTGTGCCATGTGTGGACGGCTCCGAGTTGGCAAGAGCTTTCTTCACGCTTGCAGCATTGGTCGGTGCAGCCATGTGTTCGGCCTGTTAGTGCGGCACACGGGGCCGCTGGCCATAATG
>JBARNC010000179.1:0-2407 GCA_049802775.1 Pseudolabrys sp.
CTCTCCATGGAGCGGTCATATCCCCAGAAGCGAACTGCCCGACGTGTCGCATCGTAACTGCGGCTGCGGTTCGGAAAAGTGATCGCCATGTTTGTTGCCTTTTTGTTTAAGACAGCAGTGTGAACTGCATCATGACAGCTTTGCCGAGACAGAAACGTCCTGCTTCGGACCGGGATTCGGGCGACCCGTGCTATCGCATCAAAAGCGTCGCCGAAAAGCATGAGCGAGTCGCATCTGAAAGCGATCTCACCCTTGCGGTCAGCGTTTTCACCTGAAGCGGTAGGCGATGTCCGCTTTGGGTCATTAGCGGACATTCTGCGATGTCCGAGGTATGTCCGCTTTACCCCTGAAAGCGGACATTCAGCGCAATGAGCGGCATGTCCGCTTTGTGCCAGAAGTGGCACAATCGTTCTTTAAAGTGCGTCGATAAAAGTCACCATGCGACGGCGCTGGTCGGAATCAGGCAAGGCGCCGCGCATCGCGCCGAGATTGTCTGTCATGTGCGCCGGATTGGACGTACCGGGGATGACCGCGGTCACCCGCGGGTCGCTCAACAGGTATTTGAGGAAGAACTGGGCCCAGCTGGCGGCGAAGGTCCGGCCCCACTCGGGAATCTCCATACCTCGTACTGCGCGAAAAAGTCGAGCGCGCCCGAACGGAAGAGCGGTCAACACACCGGCCTTGACCTCGCTCGCTAGCGGCAGAATTCGATTTTCGACTGTGCGGTCCTCGAGCGAATAGTCGATCTGCACAAAATCGGGCTTCTCGCGTGCAAGCACTGCTTCGACTGCCGCGAAGTCGCCGTGAAAGGTCGACGTGATGCCGATATAACGGCACATGCCTTGCGCTTTCCAGTCTTTGAACTGCGAGAGGGATTGGCGTGGATTGCGCACGTTATGGAGTTGGAGCAGGTCAACATTCGCAGTCTTGAGTCGCGCCAGCGAGCGCTTGAGCTCTGTCGCGTCAGGCTGCTCGAGTTTGGTAGCGATGAAGAATTTGTCGCGTAGCGCGGTGGACGCAATTACATCGCCCAACACAGTCTCGGCATCACCATAGGATGACGCCGTATCGATCAAGCGTGCGCCTTTCGCTATCAGCGCTTGTAATACCGCAGCCGCCTTTTGCCGGGTCGCATCGTCAGCGCGATCGAAGACCCGAGCAGTGCCGAGCCCGACCGCCGGTAGGCGCTCACCGCTGCTCGGGATAGCGCGGGTGATAAGGGGCGAGTCGGTTTGCGCACGAGCCGCCAACGGCCATGCGGCCGCCGAACTACAAACCAGCTTTATGAACTCGCGCCGCCTCATTGATGCCCCCGAGGCTCAAGACAGCGTGCATCGTATTGGCTCAACTTGTCCACTTGAAGGGGTGGCATGTCCGCTTTGGGTCAAAAGCGGACATTTGCACTGCAAAAGAGCATGTCCGCTTTACCCCCGAAAGCGGACGTTCCGATCTGCCTATTTGGTGCGCGATAATGACCGGCCTATGGGCACGTCTTCACCACTCGTCCGCGACCGGATCGTCAAGGCAAAATGGAATTGCCGCACTTTTGATCGGCACGCTACGAGCGTGAACGTCGAGCTGTTCAACTCTCCGGCAGCATTGTCGCCATTCCAATCTTGGCCGGGCTACACCAATCAGCGCCTCTGGATATGATTTTTGGAAAGGACAGGCCCAGTAGGTTTAACCATTATCTCAGGTCCGAGTTGTATTCTGGCAACCATTTGAGAAACATAACAGCCTACAGTTTTTCTTCCCTACGTGACCATTTTTGAGCCTGCCTTTGCAGCATGGTTGACGTGGAGCCTGGACGAGACGGAGGTGGGGGTGAAGAGCTCGCGGCGACTTGCTGTATTAGCGGCGTTGTGCGGAACGGTGGTTCTCGCCGGTTGGGTCGCCGCTGGCCTCGGTTCCCCGGGCATCGAGAGCACCCGAGCGCCGATCGAGGTCAGTCGGGCAACATCTGCGACCGCCCGCGCCGAGCACGTCGACGCACCTCAAGCAACCGCACTAGGCGAGGACGGTGTCTCCGTTGCCGATATGGGGAGCGGCAGCGCCGCTTCGTCCGATCCTCCTGCGATGCAGCGGCCCGCCACGCCACCCGTGCTGTTCGCGGCGGTGGGTCCGCCTGATCCGGTCCAGAGTGCCGCTAGGCCGGCCGTAAGCTCCGAGGCTCTCGATGCGTGCCTCAACTCGGACGTCTGCATCGGCCAATACCTCTGGTCGCTGTACGAGCGGACGCCGAAGGTCGACACCGTCAAGGTGGAGGAGCGGATCAAGGTGAAGGTGAAGGTCAAGAACAAGGGCAAGACGCGGACCGTCGTCAAAACTCTGATTAAGTACATCACCCAGGATTTCGGGTGGAAGGATCCGAAGGCCGCGCAGAAAGCCGGCCTGTCGTTGAAGGACT
>JBARNC010000180.1:0-3084 GCA_049802775.1 Pseudolabrys sp.
CGCCTCTATGAGCAAGCATTAAAGGTCTTTGGCATGGACGATACGTCGATGCTGGTCGTTAGCGTAGGCAGTGATCTCCCCGTCCCAGCCTACGCTTCGGTCGCGCAAGCAGCGTGATCTTATGAGAGCCCGGTTAACCCCCGTAGCCGGGCTCTTGCTCAGCTTTTCTGGTGCGTATTCAAACTGTCGACCCCTCGGCATTTGAAATGCCAGATTCCCCGGCAAACGAAACCGGGTTTTTGCCATAGCCCATGAAACAAAATAGCCCCGGAACTTCCGGGAGCCTACGGCATTAACACTATTAGCTTCCCAACAAGTGATTCCATTGGCGCGTCAGAAGTCTCATGGATACGAACCTCAAGACGAAATCAAGGACAGACGCACCGGAACAGTTCCGCGACATGGTTGAAAAGGGCGCAAGGCGCGATTCGAGCAAGGCCATCAGAAGATTGGTGATGCCTGCGCGGTTCATTTCGTTGGGTTGGCGGGTTAAAGATTGCTTAGCGGCACGATTGGGCTAGGCGAGTCTTGTGGAACAGGGCCGGCTCCAATCGGCAGAAAGCGTCAGCGTTGAACGGCGATTGCGGCGCTTGAAAATAATCTCGCTCGCGCATAGCTCCGACCGAGCCGATGTTCTCCCGCATAACTCCGATCGAGCCGATGTTGATGTCAGCGTTCACTAGCGCGAGGCTTGTTCGTTCGACCGGAGTTTGTTTCGCGAGCGCGACCGCATCCAAGGTCAAAAGCAACGCGATGGCCGTCAAGGCTTTGATCATCGGCTTGGCCTCCTTGCTCTGTGCAAGAGGCAAGAGGCAATCGTCAGAAAAGGTTCCGCCTGAACCTATCGCTAACTAAGGCGGTAGCATTGACTGAGACCAAAATCACCAATGGCGCTGAGCTAAGATTTTGTGATGGGCCGGTCTCATTGGAACACGGGTGTCGGCCTGTTTTGACCCCCACTGGCCGGTTTTGAAATGATGAATGGCCGAATTTAACTTTTGCGTGTGAGGCAACCTTATCTTCTTCCATTCGTTGAATCCGTAGTCACTGGGATGAGCTTAGCCCGAAGCGGTATCGTCCCAGAGATAGAAGCCCTAGCCGTACCCCGGCCAGGGCTTCGTGTTTTGGCCGCCTCAGTTGGCGGCCTCTTTCATTTCCAACCAAGCGCGCGATGTCGCCTATTGGCCACAAAGCGGACAATTCCGAGCCAGCGATCAATGTCCACTTTCGGGGTAAGAGCGGACATCAGATTAGTGAGCGTCACTTTCGCCTTTGATCAGGACCAGACATGTGTTTCGGCGTCCGCTTCGAATCGAATTGATCGGCGCGCGACGTGCGGCGCCGAAATCAAACAAAAAGAAAACCCCGGGTTAGCGGGGGCTCAAATCAAATACTCAAATCGCGACGTGTGGTCGCTATTCCCCAGCAGCCAGCGCATACGTGTCAGGGAGTGAGCCAATCGCCTTTTGCGCCATACATTCGCCAACCGGCGATAGAGGGGGTTCGAATTCGGCAGGTTCCCAATTTGCCGCGGTGCCGCTGGGAAACAATCTCCTAATTCTGACGTGTTTGAGTTCCCGACATAAATTTTGAGCACTTGCGGTTTTCACGCATTCGGCCTCGATAAACGCGCGCGATTTTTGCAGTTTTTTAGAGATCATATTGCTCTCCATTGCTCGCTAGGCATAGGTGGCGGTGCGGCCATAGCTTTTCAAGCGGGTGCACGCTTTGAAACGCCTTTCGATTTGCACATTAGTTCCGCACTCCTTGGCGAACGCGGCGCCTAGAGCCGGATCAGAGAAGGCACCATCGGATGTAATCGCGGGGGTGTGGTAGCATCCCCATGAGGCGCACACATGAAAACCTGTCCAGACTGCAACGGTGATGGTGTCGTTGAAAAAGGCACGGACCCAACGTGCGGTGGCCGTGGTTTCGTACCTGATGACGACGACGGCCACGAAGAAGTAATAAACACAAGGCACGCAGCTTAGGCTTTCACACTTTAGATTGAGAACGGGGTCATTTTTTGATTTTAGTCTTTTGGTTGGGGCGACTTGGTCGCTGGGAAGGCTTATGCGTCGATCGGTCCACCCCTTTAGGCGCGCCGCCTTCATTGATCCATCGATCCATCGTGCAATGGATTTCTTGCTTGGGTCGTGCGAGCGTTTTTTGGGTTCGTCTGTCATGGGTCAACGTAAGACATTAGTCTCCTCGATCCGAGTCGGGACGCCAGACGAGGCAAAACTGACCAACATTAGCCCCCTCCCACGTGAATAATTCCTTCTCCAAGACACATTTAAAAGGCTTCGACTCCCTAGAGGAGCGATCGGTTTCGATCATCTCGTAGATCGCGCCGCAATCACAGGTGACTTTGACGTTGGTCATACGCCCACCCCTCACACCAAAAACATTATAAAAAACACAACCCAAAAAAGTAGGCCGCTTCCTAAGGCAGCCTACACACAGATCGTCTGTCCCGAACTTTTAGTCCGCATAGGCAATGCGCGTCTGGGCATTTGCCTCGGCCGCGCTCGCTGGCTGCGCAGGCAGCTGAAGCACCGTTGCCTCCTGACCCTCACTTAGTCGTGTCAGGAGAACAATGCGCCCATCGGGAAATTCGAGCGCGTCGTGTCCCCTGTCGCCGTCTCGGATCTTCTTGGATCGACGCCAAAACGCGGCGGCCAATAGAAATTCACCCTACCCACTGGCAAGAATGGCCACAGAATTAGGCCAACCGGGCTCAAAACAGGCCAGCATTCTGCGAGGGGACGTTATTGCCGATTTAATGATTTTATAATCACCGGCGCGCCAATTCGGGAGTAGGCTTTATTAGTGGGATGGTCACTCGCCCCTGGGCCGTTTGGCTCGACCCGAGGCAGCGGCCAACACCTAGTACTTGGGCCGCGCGTAACTGCGGCCCTTTTTTACAGACGCTATAGTTGATTCGGCTTCTTGGGGCGACGGCCTAAATCCAATCGGCTGACGTGATCAGCAATTTCAATGCGGGAAGACCGCAAGTGCGCTAATGTCTGATGGGGCTGAAGGGGCTTCCAACAAGGGAGTTCCAGAGATGTGTGACTACAG
>JBARNC010000181.1:0-9808 GCA_049802775.1 Pseudolabrys sp.
AACAGTGATCGCGGCGGTACTTAGCGTGGCGGTATGGACATTCTTCCACATACCGTCACGGTAGCGCCGAGCGCCTGCAGACCGGCACTTATACATTCGTATATTTCGGTATAGGTCGCGGCCAAGCGGAGTGCGTTCATGCGCTGACCGGAATTAAAAGAGGCCGCGCCGAAGTACGCAACCTCAGACGGTCCCACCCCCGTCTCGGAGAACATTTTGCGTAAGCCGTTCGATCACCGGGCAACGGGAGGTATCATGTTCTTACGCGTGATCGATGTCCGCATTGGGTCTATAGCAGACAAACCGGCAAATTAGCGCGATGTCCGCGTTAGGATCGTCGGAGCTGGGATGTCCGCTAAGTGCCATGTGTGGACGGCTCCGAGTTGGCAAGAGCTTTCTTCACGTTTGCAGCACCGGATAATCGCGCTCGCGCCGCCGATTAAATGGCCAGCCAACGGCGGGATCGTCCCCACATCAGCATTGCAGGCGGGCCGGCGCTGGCCAGACTTCCGCAGGCTCACGGAGTAGCGAAGCAAAATCCAACACCGTCTCAGATGTAGGCTCCCTGTTTCCATTTGACTCACGAAGTGCATCAAGGCGGTTTATTAATGTAATAGGGCTTCTCTCGCGCATAAACCGCGATTCCGACTCCAGTCTGAGGATGGCCGTTTCGAGTATAACCCGCTCACCTATAATCCTTGATGTTGATATTTGTGGGTCTCGTCTGCGCAATTCTGCAACGAGAAATTCCCGAGCGTGCTCGTACAATTCATGGCGAGTCTGAGCGTTGTTGGTTGCCAACCCGCAAACTGCACGAGCAAGGATAGGATAGTAATCAGCCATTGCGGACTGCCTTTTAACAGCCGACGGCCCAGGATAATGCTGGCGACCACGGTCGTAGCCTTGGAATGTCCCACACCCCGATGAAGGTTCGGCCGTGGTCGCCTTGGTCCGGTGTTGAGGCTGAAACCGGACCGAGCTGCGAAATCATGGCGACCAATTCGTTTACAAATCGTTGCGGATTGTCAGAAACGGCAAAAGGCGCAACCCATAACTACTCAAGCTCCTCATGCGCCCCATAAACATATTAGTCCTGTGCCAGTTTAGTTTCGATTTCGGGTCTGGCCTTAGGCATCGGAACGCTCACGCGTACCCTCTGTCGTCCATCATAAAGCATACCCAATGCTTTGGCTGCGCCGTAGGACAAATCGATACGCCGCTCAATGTCCATCTTGGCCAAATACGGCCCGCGATCTTTCACAACAACGCTGACACACTGACGACGAAGACAGACATTTAAAATGGTACCAAAAGGCAAAGTTCTATGAGCCGCTACAAATTCCCTGTTGTTATACAATTGCCCACTCGCCAGATACTTTCCTCCCTCCGTTGCTGATGTGCCGCCGACCCAATAGGTTGCGATCATAAATACAAACGTTGCTGTGTTCATATTCCAAACCGGTTAGTACGGCAGATCGCAGTTATGGGGCGGCCCGCAAGCAGGCGATGGCGGATTTCAAGGCGCGGTGGTCGGCGACCACGATCGGAGGCCCCTTCCCCATCCCCTTTGATTCCGAGCCCTGGTCGCCATTGGTCCGGAGGGGATCAACTGAAAACCGGACTGAGACCGGATCGTGGCGACAAATCCGTTAACAAAACGTTCGAATTGTCAGAAAGAGCAACGGGGCCAGCACCCCAAAATCCAATTTTCCTCTATAATGCTGGGGCAAGTCAGCGCCCAATAGGCGCAGCGGCCGCCGGCGAGCCCTGACATTCAAAGTATCACCGCATAGAGCAGTAGCAATGCTTGCACGACCTACGCTGACGAAACCACCGAGTCAGGATGACTCAAGCAAGCCAAAGAGCCAGGCACGACCCACGCAGGAACGGTTCCTTTTACGGCTCTCGCCAAAATAAAGCATTGCATCAAAAGGTCGGCCATCGGCTGTTCACCTTTTCACGAGGAAGTCGCGAACCGCTGTCACCGTCGCATCCGGCTGCTCTTCCATAATCCAATGCCCGGAATTCGCGATAATGCCGCTCTCAACATTGGTGCCGACTTCGCGCATGATTTCGGCTTGCTGCGCTCCGAACGACTTCTCAGCGCCCAGCGCCAAAATCGGCATGGTCAATTTGGCTTTGGCCGCGAACGCTTTGTTGTCGGATGCGTCTTGCGAAAAGGCGGCGAATTGATTGAACGCGGCATGCATCGCGCCGGGCCGCGCGTAAATTTTGGCGTAGTGTTGGCGCGTCGCCTCGTCGATGAGATCACCGATCGTTTGATAGGGTGACGCATTGTTGACTACAAAAATCGACGGCGAGCTTACAAGATTACAAATCGCCTCATAACTCGTAAGGGGATTATAGTTCGTCTTTTTCAAAAGGGGATTGATGACGACAGAATTTGAGGCAATCACAAGCGTATTGCCATCAGGAGCAGCACGCGCCGCCAATTCGTAAGCGATCGAAGCACCGGCGCCCGGCCGGTTATCAACAATCACGGTCTGACCATTTGTTTCGCTGATCTGATTACCGAGGATGCGCGCCAGGACGTCGGCGCACGCCGCCAGGTGGGAATGGGACGATGATCCTGATTGACTTGCCGCTTTGCGACCACGCCGGAAACCCAATTGTTTGGGTTGGCAGATCGACGCCGCTCTTTACGCTCTTTCACCACAAAATTCTTGTCTTGCACGAGCTCGACACCGGCCGGAGGTCTTCCTGTCTCAGGCCTGTTTCTGAGCCTACGCGATCATAACACCGTTGAACGCGGCGACACCGTGTGCGTCTAAGTCGAAAGATACCAACCATGGCCAGGTTGTGACAAATCGGAAAGAGAATTTCTGTTTTAGCGCGCGGACGCAATTGGACTGTCCGCTTTGTGCCAAATGCCTTGTTGTGACCTTCGGCGGAGGCAATGAGACGGCGCGAGGTGATCGATTAATGGCGCAATGTCCACTATTGGCGGTGGTCTCAACCGGTCGACGCAACACTTCATCTTTGAGGGAAAAGATGGAGTGTACAGCGAGGGATCAGCGATTTCGTCGTGGTTTCACTGCGGTAGAGCAGACGGAGCTGTGGAGTCGCTGGGAGAGAGGGGGATCGCTGAAAGCGCTTGGGCGAGCGTTTAATAGGCCGTCATCTTCCGACTATTGCCAAATAGCTCCGCATGCGCAGAGATTTAACGCTTGTGTTGCGTCGACCGGTTGAGCCGGCTGCATAGCGGACATTCGTCGGCTCACGCGTTGGTGTATTGAGTAGAAAGCACTTTTGGAGGAATGGACCTATGTCAGACAATTTGTATGTGCTCGGCCGGGTCTTGATGCCCTGGGTCTTCATCGTCTCCGCCATTGGGAAATTCATGGATGTTGCCGGCGTCGCTGGTAGCGCGGGCATGGCGAGGTTTGAGAGGATGATCGGTGGTAGCGTGCCGCCGACAGTTGTCGGATATATCGTCGCGGTGATCGAGATCTTCGGAGGGCTCATGGTGCTGGTCGGGTTCAAGACCCGCTTTGGCGCCTGGCTGCTTTTCGTCTTCACCGCGTTGACAATTTTTTTCGCACATAACTTCTGGGACATGGAGGGCGCGGCTCGCGCGGCGAATCAGACCCAAGCGTTAAAGAATCTCGCGATCATGAGCGCGTGCCTGATGATTGTGTCCATGGGATCAGGCCGCTACGGCATGGATAGCCGAAATTCGATCTCATGAACAAATGTACTCCTTCCTGCAACCGTAACGATGCAACCGGACAGGCCCAGCACAATTGAATGTCCGCTTTGGGTCATTAGCCGACATTTTGCGATGCGGGAGCGATGTCCGCTTTACCCCCGAAAGCGGACATTAAGGTCTTGCCTACCAACGCACTACAACGGAGAGAGAGCAAAGCTTAGTTGAGCGCTCGTCGCACGGCCCAACGCAGTACAGAGGCACCGACGCGAATTAGGACTAAACTAGCTACTAGGCGCACAGAAAAACTCTCGGAAGGCCTCGATCGTGTAAAGTCTCCCGTTTGATTAGGCTGTGAATTTGGCAAGTTCACATCTGCCATGAACACCGACTTTGCTCACCGATTCTTAACTTGCGCGGGTGACCTAAGGTTCCACTCATGCATAACTTGCTGCCTCAGGCCACGAAACTTGTCGGCCAACAAACGGTTGGCAGAGATGTGGTCAGGCTATCGATTATTCTATCGGCTTTCGTCGTGCTTTGGATCAATGCCTCGATCGCGCAGCCAGAGGGCCTTGACGATGTCTACACGACGCGCGCGGTCGTAACCGGGAAAGATGAAAGAAACCGGCCTCTTGGCTTCAAACTTTGTTTTGAAGACGTTCTCCTCAAAGTGTCTGGTGATGCCAGCATCGTGAGCGACAACCGGTTTGAACTTCTCGCCGCCAGCGCAGGACAATATGTTTCCACGTTTTCCTATCGTGATCGACTTGAGGGAAAACCAGTTCACGACGAACAGGGCACATACGACCGCCCCCATTTTTTGACCTGCCGATTCGATCCGCAGAAAATTGATAGCGTTTTGAAAACGCTGGGCAGAAAGCCGTGGTTGGGGCACAGGCCGCGGCTCGTAATGTTGGTTGCCGTGCATGGCCGCACGAACAGCGGTATCCTTTCCAGTGATGGCGCCTTCGATCCCGATATGCGCGAAGCGCTGGCCAACGCAGCGCAGCGTTACGGCTTGACAGTCAGTCTGCCGAGTGTCGCCACCCTCCAAAGCAACCAGATTGGAATTGAAACAGCCGCGATCATCCCGGGCGATCGTTTGTTGAGAGTTGCCGAACTCTCGGATAGCGAGTTGCCGCTTGTCGGCGACCTACGATGGAGCGACGCCGCGCTTGGATGGATCGCCGCCTGGAGCCTCGAGGCGAGGGGGCGACGCCACCGCTGGTCCGTTAGCGGCGTCAACTATGACGAGGCGTTTCGGAACGCGGTTCGGGGCGCGGCGCGGGTCCTATCTGGCACTGGCGAACCCTTTTAGCGCACATTTTGGCGGCCAACGAAGATGTCGGCTTTACCCCCGAAAACGGACATCGGTTGTTATTCGATCACCTTGTTGGCCCGTCAATCAGCTGTGAGGTTCGCCACCAATGCACCCGCTACTGCATCGAGTCTTCCCAGTGCTTGCCGTCAAAATTTTTCGGCTTCAGCGCCATGAGGTCAATATCATCGATGCAGCGCGCGTTGACGTCGATCTTGTCCGGATCCGAGCGGGGCACATAGAACGGATGGATGCCACAGTGCTTGCAGAACGTATGCTTGGCCACGCCCGTGTTGAACGTGTAGGTCGTTAGATCATCTTTGCCGGAGAGCAACTCGAACTGCTCTGGCGGAACGATCAAATGGATGATGCCCTTCTTGGTGCAGATCGAGCAGTTGCAGAGGATGACGGTGTCGAGATTGGCAGTGACGCGAAAGCGCACGCGCTCACAGTGACAGCCGCCTTCGTACGTTCTCAGCTTATTCATTGCCGTCTTGGACGAACAAACCGAACTGCATCGGGCCGCGTCGCGGCTCGGCTCACCGGATGTCCCCTCCCCTCCTTAATCCCTGGCAACAAGATCCCAAGACAGTGGAGCAGAAGTCTGCTGTGTGCGCGCGGTCATCGGCCATAGGACGGCGAATCGTCAACGAGGATCCGCAGGGGCGACCGAAAGCCCCTCGATTCCGCTGCGTGCGACAGAGTCTACCAGAAGGCCGCTCGAACGCATCTCAGCGAGTGCAGCGTTGATCAACCGAAGACGGTCCGGGCGATCGAGCGGTATGGCGACGGCCTGTGGCACCCCGTAAAAGTTGTCGTCCAGCATTCGCAGCCCGGTAACATCGCGCGTGGCACTGGCGAGCCGTTGCCTACCACCGGCAAAAGCTATGACCTCTCCGTTTTTGAGCCACTGGACGGCATCGCGCAGCGTGTAGTCGGGGGTGGCGCGTACCCGAGCGGCGGTCAAATGCTGCTGCAACCACACCCCAACGCTGTCGTCGGTGTTGATGCCAATCACTTGGCCGGGCCGGTCGAGTTCGTTGACCGAATGCAGCGGTGAGTCCGAACGGACGAGCGCACTTTGCTGCACGAGCATGTAGGTCTGCGAATAGAGCACGAGCCCGGTGCGCTCCGGGTTCGGTGCGACGAAGCCAATGTCGGCGGCTCCGCTTCGGACTGCGTCGATCACGGCGGCTGCCGTGGGGAGCGGCGCGATCGTCACTAGCACGTCGGCCCGGCGAGCCAGATCGCGTGCGACATCAGCAATAACACCGGAAACCGTACCGGTCGCAGGGTCGAGGCGCGCCTGCGCCACGTTCGTCACGATATACGCGGCGCGCAGCGTTCCGCTGGGCGCCAGCACCGGTTCGGCAGCCCCGACCGGGCCGGCAAGCAACACTAAAAGGAGCAGGAGCAAAGCGCGCATGCGTTAATGCTTACCAGATAGGATCGTATCCCCTCAACTTACTCGCTTGAAGAGGTCGACTGTCCGCATTGGGTGCGGACATTTCGGGATGTCTAGACGATGTCCGCTTTACCCCCGAAAGCGGACATGTGCAGTGCAACTAGGGATGTCCGCTTTGTGCCAAAAGCGGACATTGCGTCAGTTATTCGATCACCTCGTCCGCGTGCCCGATTAGCGTGTTTGGAACATTGAGGCCGAGCGCCTTAGCGGTTTTGAGATTGATCACCAGCTCGTATTTGGTTGGCGCTTGCACCGGAAGGTCGGCAGGCTTCTCACCCTTAAGAATGCGATCGAGGTAGCCGGCAGCTTGCCGGTGTGGAGCAATCGGGTCCGGCCCATAACCGATCAAGCCACCGTCGGCGACAAAAGAGCGGAACGGATAGATTGCTGGCAATCGATATCGGGCTGCAAGAGAGATGATCAGATTGCTATTGTTATTGATCAACGGGCTTGCCGCCGCGATCAGCCCGGAATTTGATCCGCGTGCAAATTCAGTAACGGTGCGCTCAATGTCTTTGCCGTCTTGCCCGCCGAGTGGGCTCACCTCTATCCTAGACAACCGGGCGGCGGATTGAACCGCGGCGAGCTGGCCGATACCCGAAGTTACAGTGGGATCCCTGATGACCCCGACGCGCGTCAGGTTTGGAGCAATCTCCTTGAGTAGTTCGAGCCATTTAGCGCCGATTTCGTAGTCGAAAACCGTGAACCCGGTAATGTTGCCGCCAGGCTTCGCCAGACTTGCAACGAATCCGGCACTGACCGGATCGGCAACCTGCGTAAATACGATCGGCACGGTACGGGTCGCCTGTTGCAATGCGGCTACAGCTGGAGTGGTGCTGGCAAGGATGACGTCCGGAGACGATGTCACCAATTCCGTTGCAGCTTTCCGCAGATCACCGGTATCCCATCGATACTCGATCTGTAAATTGCGACCCTCGGTCCAACCCAATTTCTGCAATTCTTGAGGAACGCTGCGATGCGTGCCTGCCCTTCCGGATTCTCTTTGGCAAACGTCGTTAGCACGCCGATACGTCGAATCCGCTCGTTCTGCTGTGCGCGAGCCACAAGCGGCATCGCCACCGCGCCGCCAACAAAAGCAATGAATTTTCGACGCTTCATGTCCGCGCCCAAAGCCAGCCGAAGCATAGTATCGGTTCAATCTAGGCCCACGAGAGGGGCGCGTCACTGCCCGATGTCCGCGTTGGGTCACAAACAGACATTTGCAGCGCAAAAAGGCATGTCTGCTTTACCCCCAAAAGCGGACATGTGCAGTGCAACTCGGTATGTCCGCTTTGTGCCCCATTAGCGGACTCATGCACCGCAGCAAATGCGCTTCTACTCGATCACCTCGTCGGCGGTGATGAGCAGCGTCGGCGGCACGGTAAGCCCGAGCGCCTTTGCGGTCTTTTGGTTGATGACTAACTCAAATTTGGTGGGCTGCTGAATGGGCAAGTTTTCAGGTTTTGTGCCCCGAAGTATTTTGTCAACATAAGTGGCGGCCCGACGGAACACATCGGCCAGGTCGATGCCATATGACAAAAGACCTCCACTTACCGCCATATAACGGAAAGCGGAAACCGAAGGTAACTTATATTCTTGCGTCAATTTGAATATGAGCGCTCTGTTCACCGCAGTCAGATTGCTTGGAAGTAGAATTAATCCACCATCTGGTTCATTTGCGAATTTAACGATTGCTTGCTCAATTCCTGTACTGTTTTCCAGCCGCTCTGCGACGACAGATATTCCTAATTTCCTTCCCGCCGCCTCTGCCGCAGCAACGTAGCCTGAATGGCCAACAGCCACTTCGTGTTGCACGATCAGACATGCGCGTCTTACGGCAGGTGCAACTTCTTTCAACAACTCAACCCATTTACCAGCCATTGAAAACTCGAAATTAGTAAACCCCGTCATATTTCCGCCAGGTCGAGCGTGGGCTTTGACAAGACGTGCTTCAACGGGTTCGTCCACTGCAACTTGCACAAAAATTGTGGGTATCGTGGTTGTCGCGTCGACGACTGCTGCAAGGCCAGGGAAACTTTGAACAAAAATAACGTCCGGCTTGAAATCGACAAGTTCGCGGGCGTAGTGACCCATCTGGTCGGGAGCATTACCTGCAAACCGAAAATCAATATTCAGGTTTTCGCCATTGACCCAGCCCAAAGAGCGCAACTCGGATAAAAAAGATCCAATTCGTCGCTGAGACTCGGGATCAGTTTCCCTAAACCCGGTAAGTACAGCCAAGCGTTGTCCGCGAGTTGGTTGCTGCGCACCTGCCGCCAACGGCCACGCAGCTACGCCGCCTAAGAGCGTGATGAACTCGCGCCGCTTCATTGCCTACCCCAAAGCTAAGGCGACGGCATCTTAGCGGTCCAAAAACCATTGCCGCAATGCACACCCGATGTCCGCTTTGGGTCGCCATTGCTGCGATTTCGATTCTTTTAGTGCGCGCGGACGACTGCTTGCAGCGTTTTCACACAGCCTAGGTCAAAAGCGGACATATGCAGTGCAAAACGGCATGTCCGCTTTACCCCCAATAGCGGACATTGGCTGACGTCAATCGGATGTCCGCTTTGTGCCAATAGCGGCCATCGCACCGCTCATTCGATTACCTCGTCGGCAATAGCGATCAGGCCCGGTGGAATGGTGAGGCCAAGTGCCGCCCTGTTTCAGTCCGGCGCCTTTTGCTGCTGCAAATAACGCCTTTTAGTGATGGCCAACACAGCGGCCAATTCCGCCTTCACCTATTCTGACATTAATGCCGGAGCAGTTTGCCCTTGGGGCACACATCGGGCACACATAAGGAGGCGACGATGTACGCCACCACTTACGCCCGTATAGCCGTCCATATTGGCCAACTCATCGAGGGCGAAGGCCGGCAAATCGAAGCACGCCATCACGCACTCTCGCAGCCCTCCCGCCTCGATCTGGCTAGCCGCGGTCTCAATCGCCCGTACGGACTGAACGAGCTGATGTCTCAGACCGTCGGTCGCGGTCTGACGGGCCGCTGAGGAATCTCACCCGCTGCACAGGGCCTACTGACAGCAAACCTGACCGAGACGCCGCATCTTTGGTCCTAAGCGTCACGATCGTGGTCAAGGTACTTCGGGGAGGCGGCCATGCTTACCATTCCCGAACTGGCGGCGGAGGCCTTGGGGTCTCACCTTGCCGAGCACATGGGTCGCCGGTTTGGCTCGACGGACGCGGGTTTAATAGAACGCGTCCAGTCGGCTTCCAGACTTGCTCTCGACTGTATCGGCAACAGTGACGCGCTCTATCACAATGTCGAGCATACGATGCTGGTGACGCTCGTCGGCTACGATATTTTGAGGGGACGACAGCTCTTAATTGAGACAAA
>JBARNC010000182.1:0-7230 GCA_049802775.1 Pseudolabrys sp.
GCGCACCACCGCCGCCCGGGTTCCTCCCGCCGCCCCGGCAATAGCTCGCCGCGCCGTAGCATGACAGCGCTAGTGCCCGCTGCGAATAATCTCCAGCGCTTCAGCGCCACTGAGAGAGCGATCTGGCGGTAACGCTGTGAACTCGGCCTCGCCGATGAGGGCTTCCTCCAGCAGGCGATGATAGCGTCGCTTGGGGACTTCGACCGCGCCGAAGGTTCTCAGGTGCTCGGTGACATATTGCGTGTCGAGCAGGCGATAGCCGCCAGCATTGAGCCGCGCTATCAGGTGCACCAGCGCCACCTTCGAGGCATCACGCGCGCGGTGGAACATGCTTTCGCCGAAGAACGCGCGGCCGAGGGAGACGCCATAAAGCCCACCGACCAGTTCGTTGCCATCATAAACCTCAACAGTATGACAATGGCCGCGCTCAAACAGGGCGCGGTAGATGCGGCGGATTCGCGTATTGATCCAGGTGCGGGCGCGGTCCTGCTTGGGCTCGGCGCAGCCCTCGACCACCCCATCGAAGTCCCGGTCCACATGCACTGTCCACGGCGTTGAGCGGACCGTGCGCGCCAGCCGCGCCGGCACATGAAACCCTTCGAGCGGGATGATTCCGCGCATGTCCGGCTCGATCCAATAGAGCGCCGGATCGTCCGCGCTTTCAGCCATAGGAAAGATGCCGCAGGCATAAGCCTTGAGCAGCACTTCCGGCGTGATCTCGATGTAGGTGTTCTCGCGGTTTGCCATTGCATGGGTCGTGGCAATGAAAGATCCGATTTTAGGGCAGCGCCGCTGATATGGGGAGGTGCCAACGACCTCTGTTAACCGTTTAGACACCAGAAATGCAGCAAATTTCTGAAGCTCATCCGACCTTTGTGTTGGCCAGACGGCGCAAGTGGGGAGGGGATGCATGGGTCGAACGCGCCGACAGCAATCTTGTCGCTGATGCTTTGAGCGCCTCCGGTTTTGTTGTGCATGAAGCAACAACCGCCGACGAGGCGCTGCGATACATCGACTCCGACGCTGACACAGATGTCCTGTTCACCGACATCAATTGTCCGAGACGGCCCCGCTGGTGCCGCGCTCGCTCTTCATGGCGAAGCCCTATGACCCGAGCGACGTCTGCGCTCTGTTAACGCGGCTCACGGACAGTAATTCGTTGGTCTAGCTTTCCATCCCGCCGCGGGCGAGGAACTGCTCCAGCCAGTGGATGTGATAGTTGCCGTCGATGATGTCCTTTTCGCGCACCAAGGCGCGAAAGAGCGGCAGTGTCGTTTCGATGCCATCCACCACCACTTCGTCGAGCGCGCGTTTTAGCCGCATCAGGCACTCGGTGCGCGTCTTGCCGTGCACAATCAGCTTGCCGACGAGCGAATCGTAATAAGGTGGGATGCTGTAACCCTGATACACGGCGGAATCGATGCGCACACCAAGTCCGCCCGGCGCGTGGTAGTGCAGGATCTTGCCGGGCGAAGGCCGGAAGGAAACAGGGTTCTCAGCGTTGATGCGGCACTCGATTGCGTGGCCGTGGAATTTCACGTCGCTTTGTTTGATGGCGAGATGGCTGCCTGCTGCAACGCGGATCTGCTCGAAGATGAGGTCAATGTCGGTGATCATCTCGGTCACCGGATGCTCGACCTGGATACGGGTATTCATCTCGATGAAGTAGAATTGTCCGTCTTCATGAAGGAACTCGACGGTCCCGACACCGAGATAGCCGATCTCGCGCATCGCTTTCGCCACCGTCTCGCCGATTGCATCGCGGGCGCCGGCGTTGAGTGCTGGCGAAGGGCCTTCCTCCCAGACCTTCTGGTGACGGCGCTGCAACGAACAATCGCGCTCGCCAAGGTGAATGGCATGGCCCTCGCCGTCGCCAAGCACCTGGATTTCGATGTGGCGGGGGCGCTCGAGATATTTTTCGATATAGACGGCATCGTCCCCGAAGGCGGCCTTGGCTTCCGAGCGTGCGGTCGAAAGTGCGACAGATAGCTCACTTGCGCTGCGCACGACCTTCATGCCGCGACCGCCGCCACCGGCGGCTGCCTTAATCAGCATGGGAAATCCAATCTCGGCTGCGATCTTGTTTGCTTCCTGATCGGATCCGATACCGGCTTCAGAGCCGGGGACTACCGGAATACCCAATTTCTTCGCGGTGCGTTTGGCCTCGATCTTGTCTCCCATCAAGCGGATGTGTGCGGCCTTCGGTCCGATGAACTGCACGCCGTGTTCAGCCAGAATTTCCGCAAAGCGTGCATTCTCGGACAGAAATCCGTAGCCGGGATGTACGGCGTCCGCGCCGGTGATCTCGCAGGCCGACAAGATGGAGGGAATGTTCAGGTAGCTATCCTTCGCCGCTGGCGGGCCGATACAGACGCTTTCGTCGGCAAAGCGTACGTGCATGGCGTCGGCGTCCACGGTGGAATGCACGGCCACCGTCGGTATGCCGAGTTCCTTGCAGGCGCGCAGTACCCGGAGTGCGATTTCGCCGCGATTGGCGATCAGGATTTTATCGAACATTGCTGACTCGTGTCCCGGACGCGGTGCAGCGCGCAAGCAGTGCACCAATGATCCGGGATCGCTCCAAACTGTGGTGGTCCCGGGTCTGCAGTGCATCGCCGATCGGCGCTGCGCTGCGCCCGGGACACATCAAATGGTCAGGCGATTGCACGCGCACTCACTCGACAATCACCAGCGGCTCGCCGAATTCCACCGGCTGGCCGTCCTCAAACAAAATTTGAATAACGGTGCCGGGGCGCGGGGCCGGAATCTGGTTCATGGTTTTCATCGCTTCCACAATGAGCAACGTATCGCCGACCTTGACCTTGCTGCCGATGTCGATGAAAGGCTTGGCGCCCGGCTCAGCCGCCGCGTAAGCGGTACCCACCATCGGCGAGATCACCACGCCGGGATGCTTCGACGGATCGATTGTTTTGACGGCGGCTTCTGCTGCAGGTTGCGGCGCCACTTCCACACGTACCGCGGCAGATGGAGGCGCGGCAGCGATCGATGCGCGCGCCACTCGTACGCGCTTACCATCTTGTTCGATTTCGATTTCGGTCAGGCCGGTCTCATCCAGGAGCCTGGTGAGCTCGTGGATCAACTCGCGGTCGACGATTGTCTTCGGCGACTTGCTCATTGCGCAGCGCTCAACCCTTTTGTTTGGTGCCGAGCAGACCGGCGAGGCCGGTGATCGCCAGCGCGTAGCCGTCGATCCCGAAGCCGGCGATCACTGCCTTCGCCGCCTTCGATATATAAGAATTCTGCCGGAAGCTTTCGCGTGCATGGATATTGGTGACGTGCACCTCAATGACCAGCAATTTCACGTTCACAGCGAGGAGCGCGTCCATGATGGCGATCGATGTCGTGGTGTAGCCGGCCGCATTGATGATAATGGCGCCCGCTTCTTTGGCGTGCGCTTCCTGAATCCAGTCGACCAACTCGCCCTCTTGGTTTGATTGCCGGAAAATAATGTCGAACCCGAACTTCTTTGCAGTGTCGCGGCAAAGTTTTTCCACGTCGGCAAGAGTCGCGCGTCCGTATTTTTCGGGCTCGCGGGTGCCGAGCAGGTTCATATTGGGTCCATTGAGGACGTAGATTGTCGTAGCTGCCATGGGTCCCCGTCCGCGCTCGGCTCGGCGCGCGTGAAACTGCCGCGCTTTATAGGTGGCCCGGACGATAAGGGGAAGCCCGGATGGCGCGTAGATTTAATATTTGGCGCTGCCGAGCGCCTGGGTTTCGCCCGCTGCCCAATCAACGACTTCTTTTAGCGCCGTCAACCTTCTACGGCCCGAAGCTCTCGCCTTGCCGAAGATGTCGATCTGACGGTCCGCGCTCGTGCCATTGGCCGCGATGGTGTGGACATGCCTGATTTCCCCCGAGCAGCTGAGCGCGTCCACATCTTCGGCAATGAAATCGATCAGTTGATCAAGCCATTGCGCAAGTGTGAGGGGCGAACGGGAGAACGGCTCAATAAAGGTCGCACGGATGCCGTAGCGCTGGGCGTGCCACTTGTTCTCTTGTGTGATTGCGCGGCCCACGCGGTCGAACCCCGCATTGAGTGCCCGATCGCGATCGAGTGCGCGCACGAGGCAACGGAACAGTGCCGCGATGGCGATAGCGTCGTCAAGTCGCGTGCAGCTGTCGGCGACCCGCAACTCGATGGTCGGATTGTTCAGTGAGGGCCGCACCGCCCACCAGATGTAGCTCGCGTCGGGAATAATTTTCGCCCAGGTGAGCGCGGAAACGAACTCGCGATAGTCGTCATTGGTACGGAACAGCTCGGGCAGTCCCGTGCGGGGCAGTTCGTCGTAGGCGGCAAGTCGATAGCCGACGAGGCCAGTGAGATGCCCTTGCCAGAACGGCGACGAAGTTGAGAGCGCGAGCAAGAGCGGAAGGTAAGGCGTCAAACGCATGATTAGATTGATGCGCGTATCGACATCAGGCACCGCGACGTGCACGTGCATGCCGCACAACATGTTGCGGTAGCCGACCATCTGAAGGTCGTCCATGATGGCACCGTAGCGCGCCTTTCGCGTTACGATTTGTTCCGGCCAGAACGCAAGTGGGAAGGTGCCCATGGCGGCGAGCCCGAGCTTGTGTTCGGCAGCCCCCTGTCCGAGCATGCGGCGATAATGCGCGAGATGCGCGCGCGCTTCTGTTATGCTGGCGCAGGGAGGCGTGGCCACCTCGATCTGCGACTGCAGCATTTCTGTCATCACGCGATTGCCGAGATGCCTATGGGCGAACGAAAGGAATTTCTTGTTCGCGCGGCGCACCGCATGGCGCGTCTTTGCGTCGAACAGGAAGTATTCTTCTTCCATCCCGAATGTGTACATGCGCGCGACAACGGCCCCTGCGGAACTTTGTTCCGCAGCGCGTGACCCCGAGTCACCTGTCCCCGGCGCAACGCAGCATGGAATGATGCACTGCAGACCCGGGATCGCTATAAATTCAGAATCCGAGGCGGTCCCGGATTAAGGGCAAGGACCCATCAGCAGCTCGGCTTGCCGCAGCGTGAGGTGTTAACCTTTTCTTTCAAGGCATCGAGGCCGACCGCGCCGACCACGACGTCCTCGCCGATCACATAGCTTGGCGTGCCGTTGAGGCCTAGTGCTTCGGCGAGCTTGAAGCTCTCCTGCAACGTGGCCTTCACCTCAGGGCTCGCAAGATCCTTGTCGAGGCGCCCCATGTCGAGACCAATGTCCTTGGCGACAGCGAGCGCGCGCGCTTTGTCGGCTTGGCCGCGGCCGCCGAGCAGTTTCTGGTGGAATTCGAGATATTTCTTGCCGGTTTTGTCTTGCATGCGCACGGCAACGGCGACCTGCGCGGCCTCCACCGAGCCTGGCCCAAGGACCGGGAATTCCTTCAGCACGACCTTGAGTTTGGCATCGTCCTTCATCAGCGTGAGCATGTCATCCATGGCGCGCTTGCAGTAGCCGCAGTTGTAATCGAAAAACTCGACGAAGGTGACATTGCCATCTGGATTGCCCAGAACAACCTGCCGCGACGAGGTAAACAAACTTTGCGAATACTGTTGGATTGCCGCCTTGTGCTTCGCAGCATCCGCCGCGCTCTGCCGCTTCTCAAGTTCGCTCATCGCATCTTGGATAACCTCAGGGTGTGCGATCAAGTATTCGCGCACGATGCGTTCGACCTCACCGCGCTGACTGGGGGAGAATTCGTCGGCGCGTGCGCTTTGCGGCGCAGCGATGGCCAGGAAAGCTGCACAGGCAGCAGCGATCAGGCACAGTCTCGATGTCATGGAGTCCATTCTCATTATTGAACCTTGGCGTTGGCGTTTGGTTTGACGTTTACAATGTCATCGGCCTGCACCCATGCGGGCGAGCCGATTGGCAGGCGAGTCTTAGCGCGTGTGGCAAGCTGACGCGCGGTTTTCAAATCGCCGCGCGCAAATGCAGCCTGCGCCGAGGCGAGGTCGGCATTGGCGAGATCGCCCTTGCGGCCATAGGCCATCGCGAGCTGTGAATAGGCTTGAGGCGCTTCGGGTTCGCGGACGATTGCGGTGCGCAGCAGGGCGACCGCTTCCTCCGCGAGCTTCGGATTGTTGGTGCCATTTAGCGCCTGCGCGAGCAGGATCTCCATCAATGGATTGCTATGCGAAAGCTGCACGGCCTGGCGCAGTGGAGCGACTGCTTCAGACGCATGGCCGCCTTCCAGAAGCGCCTGACCTTTGAGCTCGTAAAAATAAGGATTGTTTGGCTGCGCCTGAATCAAGCCGTCGATCTGTGCGAGCGCCTGGCGCAGGTCCGAATGAAGGTAGGCCGAGATGGCGCGCGCGTAACGCGCCGGCAGGCTGTGGTCGCTGGGCGGGTATCGGCGGGCGATCGTGTCCGGGCGCTCCAGGAAGCCCGACAGTTTCGCGCGCATTAGTTCGTGGCGCAGTACCAACTCGGGCGGATTCTTGCGGTCCCAATAAGGGCTGGCCCGGGCGAGCGTCTCGAGGGCCGCGACACGATCTGCCGGCATCGGGTGGGTTTGCATGTATGGGTCGATATAGCGTGAATTGAACAACACTTCGTTGCTCAAGCGCTTGAACAGATCGACCATTCCCTTCGGCGACTGGCCGGTGGCATTGAGGAACTTCACGCCGGCATGGTCGGCCTGGTCTTCCTGAGTGCGCACGTAGGAAAGCACTGAGCGCATGATCGCGGACTGCGGTGCCATGATCGCGGCTGCGCCGATATCGCCGGCGGCGCCACTGCGCGCACCGGCAACAGCCGCGCCGATTCCGGCCAGCAAGGCGATGATCGAGGCCGTTTGCGCCGACGCGAGCTGCTCACGCAGGCGCTGGAGATGCCCGCCCGCAAGATGTCCGGTTTCGTGCGCGAACACGCCGATGACTTCGTTCGGCGTCTTGGCGTCGAACAGCGTGCCAGCATTAACGAAGATGTGACGGCCATCCATCACGAAGGCATTGAACGAGCGATCGCCGAGCACGACGACCCTGACGTTTTGCTTGGCAAGTCCGGCGGCGTGCAGGATTGGCTGCGCATAGTCGCGCAACAGCTGTTCGATCTCGGCGTCGCGAATGACCGGCATGCCGCGCGTTGCGGCGTCTTGTGCGCGCACGGGTGCGGGTCCGGCGCCGCCGGCGCCGACAGCTATCGCGGTGAGGAACGCGATTGCCGGGGCTGCTGGCGCCCGGCGCCGCGTCCTGATAGTGGTGCCGTTCAAGGACATACCGATATTCGCTGCCGAATTGGCGTGAAC
>JBARNC010000183.1:0-4395 GCA_049802775.1 Pseudolabrys sp.
GCCTAGGACTCGCCGAAGATCCGTCGTTCACCATTAAAGTGGTAGTCGTCACCGCCATGTGGCCGGGAGCAACCGCCGCCGAGATGCAGACTCAAGTTGCCGACCCCATCGAGAAGAAGCTCCAGGAGCTGCCTTATTTCGACAAGGTCACGACCTACACCAAGCCAGCCTTTACCGCGATGCAGGTCGCTTTCAAAGACAACACGCCGGCGCGCGAGGTGCCGGAGTTGTTTTATCAACTGCGGAAGAAAGTCAGCGACATCAAAGACGACCTTCCTGCGGGCCTGATTGGCCCGTCTGTCAATGACGAATACGGCGATGTCGATTCAATCCTCTATATGCTAACGGCTCAGGGCGCCGACTACGCCCAGATGAAAAAGGTCTCTGAGGCTCTTCGCCAGCGCTTGCTGAAGGTTAAAGACGTCACCAAAGTCAATCTGTACGGCACGCAGGACGAAAAAATCTACGTCGAGTTTTCTAACGCCAAGCTGGCGACGCTTGGCATCACGACCGATCAGATATTCCAATCGCTTGCCCGGCAGAACGCGGTGGTACCGGCCGGCATCGTGGAATCAAAAGCGCAGCGTGTGCCCCTGCGCGTCACCGGCGCGCTCGACGGTGCAAAGTCTGTCGCTGAGACACCCGTTGAGGCCAACGGGCGTGTGTTCCGCCTCGGCGACATTGCGACGGTAACCCATGGTTTTGCCGATCCGCCTGACTTCGTCGTCCGACAAAAAGGCAAGGCTGCTATTGGCATCGGCATTGTGATGGCGAAGGGCGCGAATATTCTCGAGCTCGGCCCCGCCGTCAGCAGCGCCACCGCGGGTTTCATGAGCGCGGTGCCGCAGGGATTTGATCTCGAGCAGATCGCCGATCAACCTGCTGTCGTCGATCGTGCGGTCGGAGAGTTCGTCCATTCCTTCATCGAAGCGCTGACGATTGTGTTGTTCGTCAGCTTCCTCGCGCTCGGTTGGCGCACCGGGATCGTCGTTGCGCTATCCGTCCCACTCGTCCTTGCTATCGTGTTCATCGTCATGAATGCCATGGGTCTTGATCTTCATCGGATCACGCTCGGTGCGTTGATCATTGCGCTCGGCCTGCTTGTCGACGACGCCATCATCGCTGTTGAGATGATGGTCGTGAAGATTGAGCAGGGCTGGGACCGAGTGCGAGCGGCGTCTTTTGCGTGGGAATCCACTGCCTTTCCTATGTTAACGGGGACGCTGGTGACGGCGGCTGGCTTTCTTCCCATCGGCTTCGCCAATTCCTCGGTCGGCGAATATGCCGGCGGCATCTTCTGGGTGGTGGCCATCTCCCTGGTGGCCTCGTGGCTGGTGGCGGTAGTATTCACCCCGTATATCGGCGTGCAGCTCCTTGGCAAGCTTAGGAAGCGCGCTTCCAGACACGATCCCCATGCGATCTATGAGACGCGGACGTATCGTGTGCTGCGCCGAGTCATTGAGTGGTGCGTCGAGCAGCGAGTGACCGTCGTGCTAGCGACGGTAGGTATTTTTGCGCTTTCGATCGTGGGTTTCGGCCACGTGCAGCAGCAATTCTTCCCGCTTTCAGAGCGGCCGGAGCTGTTTTTCCAGCTTCGCCTGCCGGCCGGCACGGCATTCGATTCGACAGTGGAATCGGTCAAGAAAGCCGGGGCCTTGCTCAAGGGCGATCAGGACATTTCGACCTACACCGCCTATGTCGGCCGCGGCTCGCCTCGCTTCTGGCTTGGGCTTAATCCGCAACTGCCGAATGAATCCTTTGCCGAGATCGTGATCGTGTCGAAGGATGTCGAAGCGCGCGAGCGGATCAAGGCGCGGCTCGAGAAGGCAGTCGCGGAAGGCGCGCTTTCGGAAGCGCGCGTACGCGTAGATCGTTTCAATTTTGGGCCGCCTGTTGGCTTTCCGGTGCAGTTTCGCGTCATCGGTCCCGATACGAAAAAGGTACGGGATATCGCCTACCGGGTCCGGGAGGTGATGCGTGCCAACGATCAGGTAATCGATCCGCATCTCGATTGGAACGAGCAATCGCCATACCTGAAGCTTGTCGTCGATCAGGATCGCGTGCGGGCATTGGGAATGACCCCGCAGGACATTTCCAAGTCGCTGAGCATGCTGCTTTCGGGCGTACCAATCACAACGGTACGCGATGGCATCGAGAAAGTCGAAGTTGTGGCGCGAGCCGTGCCGGCAGAGCGGCTCGATCTGGCGCATATTGGCGACCTTTCGCTCTATTCGCGAAACGGCGTTGCCGTCCCGCTGTCGCAGATCGCGAAGGTTGAGTATTCTCACGAGGAGCCGATTCTCTGGCGCATCAATCGCGATATGGCGATTACGGTTCGCGCCGACGTTGTCGATGGCGTGCAGCCGCCGGACGTCACCAATGCCATCTGGCCGAAGCTGAAATCCATCCGCGACAGTCTCGAGCCGGCCTACCGGATCGAGATCGGCGGAGCCATCGAGGAATCGCAGAAGGGCAATGCTTCGATCTTCGTGCTGTTTCCTATGATGATCGCTGCCATGCTCACGCTGCTGATGATCCAGCTTCAAAGCATTTCGCGCCTTATCTTGGTTTTCCTGACGGCGCCGCTCGGCATCATCGGAGCCTCGTTGGGCTTGAACATCGCACACAAGCCGTTCGGATTCGTCGCGCTGCTTGGACTGATTGCGCTCGCCGGCATGATCATGCGGAACGCGGTAATTCTGGTAGACCAGATCGAATCAGATGTGGACCATGGGCTGACCCGCCGCGAGGCGATCGTCGAAGCGACCGTGAGACGGGCGCGGCCCGTCATCCTCACGGCTATGGCGGCAATTCTCGCCATGATTCCGCTGTCACGCTCTGCATTTTGGGGGCCGATGGCCATCACTATTATGGGCGGCCTGTTCGTTGCAACGTTTTTAACCCTACTGTTCCTGCCCAGCCTCTATGCATTGTGGTATCGTAAGCGGCTCGGTGAGCAGGGCGGCGAGGTGGACTTGTCAGACGCGCGCGGACGCATGCAACCGTCTGCCGCAGTCCCACTCGCGGCCGCGGCCGAATGACAACAGGCGAGGTAAAGAGCCAAAGATGACGGACGTTGCCGATCACATCGAAACAGACGTGCGGGAAAGAATTCTCGTCACGGCTGAACGGCTATTTCGCGAAATCGGCTACCAGAAGACAACGGTGGCCGACATCGCCAAAGCTCTGCAGATGAGTCCGGCGAACGTCTATCGTTTCTTTGATTCCAAAAAGTCGATCAATGCCGGTGTGGCGCGCCGCCTGATGGGAGAGGTCGAGCAGGCCTCGCAGGCGATCGCGGCGAAGCAGGGAGCTGCTGCCGGGCGGCTACGCGAGCTGCTGACGACCATACATCGGATGAATTCAGACCGCTTTGTCGGCGATTCAAAAATGCATGAGATGGTGGCCGTCGCGATGGAAGAGAATTGGGATGTTTGCAAGGCGCACATGCAAGGCATCACCGGGGAAATCGCGGCTGTCATCGCGTCCGGCGCTGCTTCCGGCGAATTCCGCGTGCCTGACGTCGGCACCGCTGCGATGTGCACCTGTTCCGCGATGGCCCGCTTTTTCCACCCGCAATTGATTGCCGAGTCCGCCAATAAGCCTGGCCCAACACTTGATCAGATGATCGACTTCATTATCGCAGGACTTCGCGGACCGAATTAGTGCACTAGTCGACCACCACAAGTCCGTTTTTGACACTGAGTGGACATGTCAAATGCTGCCCGTTACATAGCGCCTTGGAATCGCTGGACGCTGCGCCTCGAATATGTCCAGCAAGCAACCTCTCGCCGCTCGCATCTGCCAAACGCTTTATACTGATGTCCCGATAATTCTTTCACTATGGCACGGATACTCATCACAGGTGGTGCCGGCTATGTCGGTAGCCATTGCGCCAAAGCGCTCGCCGCGGCGGGACACGAGGGTGTTGTATTCGACAGCCTCGTGTTCGGTCATCGCGAGTCGGTGCGCTGGGGACCATTGGTCGAGGGAGATATTCGCGATGGCGCAGCGCTTGATGCCGTATTTTCGGCCTATCGGTTTGACGCGGTCATGCATTTCGCGGCGCTCGCCTATGTGGGGGAGTCGGTCACCGCGCCCGGCCGATATTATGACGTCAACGTGAACGGTACACGGACGTTGCTTGATGCGATGGTACGCGCCGGCGTGCTTTCGATCGTATTTTCTTCAAGCTGCGCGATCTACGGCGAACCGGATACCATGCCGATCAGCGAGCGCACCGTGCTCAATCCGATCAATCCCTATGGCTTCACCAAGCTCGTTTGCGAACACATGATGGATGATTTCGGTTGCGCCCACGGGCTAAAATCGGCCCGGCTGCGCTATTTCAATGCCGCCGGCGCCGATCCCACGGCTGAGATCGGCGAGGATCAC
>JBARNC010000184.1:0-2168 GCA_049802775.1 Pseudolabrys sp.
GCTTAAAGGCTAGCACTTTGCGACCCCAATGTCCGCTTTGGGTCATAGGCGGACATTTCGCGATGCGGAGGCGATGTCCGCTTTACCCCCGAAAGCGGACATGTGCGGTGCACTAGGTCATGTCCGCTTTGTGCCAATAGCGGACATCAACGTCGCGCACTGGGGATCCAGTAAGTGCCAGATTCGGAAGTCACGATGGTGGAACGGTGGGCCTGGTTTTGAGAAACGAAGGCCTACGTTCTAGTTCGGCAAACCAGACGCTCACGGATGGAAAGCGATCCCGCCAGCCATTCTCCGGCCAACGGAAGTCGATATATCCAAGCAGGCTTCCCAGTGCGAGGTGGGCAACGTTAACTGACCCGTCCAACTCGGCGTTATTCTGATCGAACCATGCCAAACCCGAGTTGATCTTGTCCCATTGCTCATCTGTCCAGCTTGACCATCGCAATGCTTCCGGCCGAAGCCAGGTTTCGTAACGGATAAGGATGACTGACTCGCACAACCCTTGCGCAAGTGCATGGCTCGTGAGTACGCGCCACCGCCGCGACCTGTCTTGGGGAATGATGATCCCGCCGCCGGCAAGATCATCGAGGTATTCGCAAATCACAGTGGAATCGTAGATTGTTGTACCATCGTCGATAACGAGGGCGGGAATCTTACGTAAAGGATTGTGCGATTGCCCATAGGCCCTGTTTGGGCGACCCGGCACAACCTCCGTATATTCAAGATCAATGCTCCCGCTTAGGCCAAGTTCAATCGCTGCAGCACGAACCTTGCGCGCAAAGGGGGATTGGGGAGCGTAATGAAGTTTCATGTGGCCGCCTCGCGGAAAAGCAAACATGACACTTTAATTGTCATGTCGCTGTTAAGCACCTTTCCGGAAGTCGCCAGTGTTAAGCGTTCGACGTATGTCCGCTTTGGGTCATAAGCGGACATCGAGATCAGCTCGGCGACGGCAGACTTTTACGCGCTGGTGACACAGACCCAGCTCTTGCTCGACCGGGGAAAATAGCGATCAAAGCTCGCGAGGCTTTGTGGCGCCCTGATTGGCCAGCAACACGCCGCCAGCACAGATCGCCATCCCCAGGACCGAAAGGGCGTCCAGCCGCTCTCCGAACAAGATGAAAGCGAATATCGCGGTCACGGCCGGAACTAGATAAAACAGACTGGCAAAACCGGTCGCCGCCGAGCGGCGAATGAGCCAGTACATCAGCCCGACCGCCGCAATCGACAGTACCAGCACCAGCCATGCGAGCGCGAAAATCAGCTCGCCGTTCCAGCGAATTTCGCGGGTTTCAAATGCGAAGGCGCCGAGCGCAAACAGCAACCCAGCGCCGATATATTGGATGAGATTTCCGGTGCGCCAATCGATACTACCGCAGTAACGCTTCTGATAAAGCGTGCCGAGCGTAATGCCGATAAGAGCCAAAAAGTTTGCCACCCAGCCAAGCGCGGAACCTGCCAGTACGATGCTGCGGTCGTGCAGTACCAGCAGGACACCGACAAGTCCGAGCACAAGGCCAGCCCATTGAACCGGCGTTACCCTCTCGCCCAAAAAGCGACCGGCAATGGTCGAGGTGAGGATGGGCTGAAGGCCCATGATCAGCGCTGAAATCCCGACGGGAACGCTTTGACTGATGGCGGTGAACACTCCTCCGAGACAGAGGCCGTGCACCAACGAGCCAGCAACCAGGCTATGGCCGACCTCACCTGCATCCGGCCGCTGCGCATCCCCGATGATTACGATAGCGGCCATGATCAGTACGACGAAAGCCATCCGCACGGCCAGAAAAGTCAAAGGCTCGATATACGGCAGGCCAAAGCGGGCGCCAATGAATCCGGTGCTCCACAAGAGCACGAACAGGGCCGGCGCTGTTGCAATCGCCAGTCGAGTGAGGCGCATGAGATCTCAGCACGGACGGGCTTGGATGAATCGGGCGGCCCGCGCGCGGTTATACCAGCCCCCTAACGACCACGCCTTATGCAAAGACTTAAAGCCAAGCCAGTGTCCGCTTTGGGTCATAAGCGGACATTTGCAGTGCAAAACGTCATGTCCGCTTTACCCCCAATAGCGGACATGTGCAGTGCAACTCGGCATGTCCGCTAAGTGCCATTAGCGGACACCGCTCTACCCCCAAAAGCGGACATTGGGCGGCACCCCTTCACTC
>JBARNC010000185.1:0-8808 GCA_049802775.1 Pseudolabrys sp.
ATCCAATACAAGACCCAGCGACATCTTGTTACCGCGACCTATCGGGTCGGTTTTAGCGTGTTGCAGGCGGACCGCTTCGTCCTGCTGGGCCCCTCCGGCTGCGGCAAGTCGACCCTGCTGAAAGCGGTCGGCGGCTATCTACAGGCGACCGAGGGCGATATCCGCTTGAAGGGCGAGCTGATCACCAAGCCCGGCCCGGACCGGATTATGGTGTTCCAGGAATTCGACCAACTGCTGCCGTGGAAGACCGTGCTGGAGAACGTCATTTTCCCGCTCAAGACGACGAGAACGCTCAATGCCAAGGCCGCCTTAGAGCGGGCGATGCACTACATCAAGAAGGTCAATCTCACCAAGTTCGCGCACAGCTACCCGCACACCCTCTCCGGCGGCATGAAGCAGCGCGTCGCCATCGCGCGCGGCATGGCCATGGAGCCTGATATATTGCTCATGGACGAGCCGTTCGCCGCGCTCGACGCGCTCACGCGCACCCGCATGCAGGACGAGCTGTTGGCGCTGTGGGATGAAACGCAATTCACCGTACTGTTCGTCACCCATTCGATTCCGGAAGCGATCAAGATCGGCAGCCGCATCCTGCTGTTGTCGCCGCATCCGGGTCAGGTGAAGGCCGAAATCAACAGCGTGCCGCGCGGGCAGGAAAACTCCAACGAAGCCGTCGCGCTCAGCCGCGAGATTCACGAAATGTTGTTCACCGATCAAATTGAGGAGGCCCCCAATGCTTGAGGCGGCGCAACGGGCAAACATCTACTGCGAGACCTTGGGGCCCGAGCAGTTCGGCATCATCCAGAAACCGCTGACCTTGGCCGAAAAGATTTATAACCAGGCCTGGCTGCGCAAGATCAGCATCATTGTGGTGCTGGCGTTGGCCTGGGAGCTCTACGGCCGCTGGCTCGACAATCCGCTGCTGGTGCCGACCTTCGCCGACACCATACGCGCGCTCATTGCCGGCGTCGCAGAGGGAACGATCCCCCAGCGCGCGCTGAGCTCGATGGAGGTGCTGCTAATTGGCTTCGCCACCGGAACGCTGCTCGCCGGCATGCTAACGGTGTTCGCGATCGGCACGCGGATCGGCACCGACTTCCTCGAAACAATGACCGCAATGTTCAACCCTTTGCCCGCTATCGCGCTGCTGCCGCTGGCGCTGATCTGGTTCGGGCTCGGCGCCGGCAGTCTGATCTTCGTGCTCGTGCATTCGGTGATGTGGGCGGTCGCACTCAACACGCTGGCCGGCTTCCGCAGCGTATCGACTACCGTACGCATGGTCGGACGCAACTACAATCTCAACGGCTTACGCTTCGTCGCCAAGATTTTGATCCCTGCGGCGTTTCCCAGCATTCTCGCCGGCCTCAAAATCGGCTGGGCCTTTGCCTGGCGCACGCTGATCGCGGCCGAACTGGTGTTCGGCGTCTCATCGGGCCAGGGCGGGCTTGGCTGGTACATCTTCGAGAGCAAAAATCAGCTCAATATCCCGGAAGTGTTCGCCGGCTTGCTCACGATCATTCTGATCGGCCTCGCGGTCGAGAACGTGGTATTTCGTTTCGTCGAAACGAGAACGGTCCAGCGCTGGGGCATGCAATCATGATTGCCCGCAGCCCGGCTTCGATCAACAGGAGGTTGTCGTGATTCACAGGCGTGCCTTGTGCAAAGCACTGGCGGCGTCGCCAGTTCTGGTAACGCCGGCGCTGCTGCGGTCGGCCTTCGCGGACGAAGTGTCGAGCGTCGTCTTGGTGAGCCAGCACGGTCTGCCGTATTTACCGTTGATGGTGATGGACACGCTCAAGCTGGTCGAAAAACATGCCGGCAAAGCGGGCATCGCGTCGCTCAAGCCGGAATACAGGACCTTGGGTGGCACGCAGTCGCTGATCGACGCCCTTTTGAGCGAGCAAATGAATTTTGGTGTCACCGGCGTGCCGGGCCTTGCGACGCTTTGGGACAAGACCGCCGGCACGGCAAACGAGGTGCGAGCGCTCTCGGCGGTGCAGTCGATGCCCTTCATGCTGGTGACCAACCGCGAGTCGATCAAGACGATCAAGGACTTCACCGACAAGGACAAGATCGCGTTGCCAGCGGTGAAGGTGTCGAGTCAGGCGATCTGCCTGCAGATGGCCGCCGCCAAGGAGTGGGGGCAGGATCAATATGCCAGGCTCGATCCGTTCACCATCACCCGGCCGCATCCGGATGCCGCCACGTCGGTGATCTCGAGGGCAACCGAGATTAACAGCCACTACTCCGTCGCGCCTTATTACTATTACGAGCTGGCGACGCCGGGCGTACACAACGTGCTCAAGTCCTACGACACGCTCGGCGGTCCGGCGACCAACGGCGTAATGATCATGGCGAAAAAATTCCGCGACGCAAATCCGAAGGTGACCAGCGCAGTTTACGCCGCCCTCAGCGAGGCGGAGGAATTTATCAACAAGAACGCCGGCGAGGCGGCGCAGATTTACATCAAGACCACCAATGAGAAACGCAGCAGCCAAGCCGAGATGGTCAAGTTCATCTCCGATCCGGACAATGTGTGGACAACAGCACCGCAGCAGTCGATGGAATTTGCCAGCTTCATGCACAAAGTCGGCACCATGAAGCGGCTGCCGGCGTCATGGAAAGACATGTACATGCCGGAGTCGCACGAGCTCAAAGGCAGCTGAGCACGCGATTTGTACCAATACGTATGAAACCCAGACGCGAAGCTCACTGCTGGTGGCACAGCAACTATGCGAGGCGCTCGCTGGTCGCGAGCCGCTCGGCCGCGTCGCCTGAGGGACGCGCCAGGGCGGCTATCGGCTGCTCACCTAAGGTCTAAAGCTCGCGCAACGCGTTGAACTGGGCGACGTAACCGGAGGCATCGATCCGTACCGCGATGACGGTGGTGCTCTTGGACTGCAGCGCCGCGCTCAGCGCGCTGCTCAAGGCCTGCTCGGTTTCAACCACTACACCGTCGGCGCCGAACGATTGCGCCAGCTTCTCCCAATCGACGCCGCCGAGCTGCACGCCGTGCAGCGGGATACCTTTGATCTCCTGCTTGACGCGGATCAGGCCGATTTCGCGGTCGTCAAACACGAGCACGATGATCGGCAAGTTCTCGCGCCGCGCCGTCTGCAGTTCCGCCACCGTCATCAGGAAGCCGCCGTCGCCGGTGAAGGCCACCACCGGCCGATCGGGATAGGCCATGCGCGCGGCCAACGCGCCGGGAACCGCGTAGCCCATCGAGGCGAGCCCATTCGAGGTGAGGAACTCGCGCGGCCCGTAGGATTCCCATTTCTGCACGATCAACAGTCGGCTGGCGCCGGCATCGCAGGTGGCGATGGTATTGCGCGGCAGCACCGCGCGCGCGACTTCCATGGTCCGCTGCGGCGACAGCCCGGTGCTCGGTGTGTTGAGCGCGTCGCGCACCTCCTGTCGGAACGCTTTGGCGGCCTTCTCGCCCCAATTGCTGCCTTCCGGCGCCCACTGCGCCAATCCGGCCAGCAGCGGTTTCAGGTCGCCGATGATTTCCGGGTCGGCTGGCACCAGCGCATCGATGCTCGGCACCGACGACAGCGCCAGCACTGGCAGCGTGTAGGGCCATGGCTTCGGTTGCAATTCCACCGCGTCGAGACCCACGGTGACGATCAGGTCGGCCTCCATCACCAGCTTGCGCTCGATCAGCCCGCCGATGATACAGCCGGCGCGCAGCGGATGATCTTCCGGGATCATGCCCTTGCATTTGGTAGTGGTGAGCACCGGCGCGCCCAAGCGCTCGGCGAATTTGACGAATTCGGCCGAGGCACCACACCAGTAGGCGCCGAGGCCCGCGATTAGGATCGGCCGCTTCGATTGCCGCAGCATGTCGAGCGCCGTCTTGAGATCGGCGCGGTCCGGACCGGGCACGATCCAGTGCGGCACAAGCGGCAGCTCGGCAACGTAATCGCCAGCCTCGCGCGTTGTCTCGCTCTGCGGAAATTCGAAATGTACGGGTCCCGGCGGCGTCGCGGTCGCCGTGCGCATGGCCCGGCGCACCTGCTGGCGCACGGTCTTGGCGTCGATGGTCGTGCTCCACTTTACGATCGGCTCATAGACCGCGTGCTGGTTGATGCGCTGGCGCAGTGCGGTCTCGTAGGTTGGACGCGAATAGGAATCGGTGATCGCGATCAGTGGCGAGCGGTCGAGAAACGCATGCGCCACGCCGTTTACCATGTTGGTGGCGCCGGGACCGCGGGTCGACAAGCAAATGCCCGGGCTGCCGGTGAGGTCGCCCCAGGTCGCGGCCAGCATGGCGCCCGCTGTCTCCTGCTTCATCAGCAGAAAGCGCATCTGGCGTTGGCGCGCGGCTTCCATCAGCTCGACCGATTCGCCGCCGGGATGCCCGACAATGAAGGGTGTGCCGGCATCCTTGAAGGCGGCGGCGAGTACTTCAACGGTCGTGGTCATCGTCGCGTCTCCCAGTCGATTCAGCGGACTATGCCCTTGGCGTGGCGCACCATGACAGGAGTGGCGGCGGTTACCAACATCCGTCCGGACCGGCCGCCAAATAGCAGCTATTAACGACATGCATTGCTATCGTTCCTACGGTCCGGCTAACTGGCAGGCAGAACGGCGCGGCTCGCGGATTGGATCAGAATCATGTCAGACATCAAGGTCGCCGTCCTCGACAAGTTTCACCCGCACATCAAGATAGCGATCACGGCGGCGCTGCCGTCGAACTGGTCCGTCCACTTCATCGAGGAAAACAGCCTGGCTGCCCGTGCGGCAGTCCTGCGCGACGCCGACATCGCCTTCGTAATGGCGGCTCCGGTGCCGAAGGAATTGCTAGCCGAGGCGCGGCGGCTGCGTTTCATTCAGAAGCTCGGCGCCGGCGTCGACCGCATCGACCTCGATGCCTGTCGGAAGCAGGGCATCGGCCTCGCGCGGCTGCATGCTGGCAACAGTATTCCGGTCGCCGAGCATACCATCCTGTTGATGCTTGCGACCTATCGCCAGTTGCCGCAGATCGATCGCCGCACGCGCGCCGGCGCCTGGAACAAGGAAGACGCGCGCGGCGAGCATCGCCAACTGCACGGGAAGATTGTCGGGCTGGTCGGCTTCGGCGCCATCGGCAAGGAAGTCGCAAAACGGCTCCGCGGTTTCGAGGTCAAAATTCTCTACTACGATCCGGTGCGCGCATCGCGCGACGTCGAGCAAAGCCTTGCCGTCGACTACGCCGATCTCGACACGCTGGTGCGAACCGCTGATATTATTTCGCTGCACCTGCCGCTAATGCCGCAAACCGCCGGGTTGATTAATACCGAGCGGATCCGCGCCATGAAATCGGGCGCCATGTTGATCAATTGCGCGCGCGGCGGGCTGGTCGATGAAGCCGCGCTGGCGGCGGCCTTAAAAGAAGGGCGCCTATTTGGCGCCGGCATCGACGCCTTCGCTAATGAGCCGCCAGTCGGCAGCGAGCTGCTCGAACTGAACAACACCGTCGTCACGTCGCACTTAGCCGGGGCGACGCTCGATAACTTTTCCGGAGTCATCGCCCGGGCGGTGGAGAACGCCAAGGCCGTATTGTGTGGCGAGGCCTTGCCAGAAACCGATGTGGTGCTTGCGTCGAGAGGTTAGTGCCCAACGCACGCATGTTGCCGGCAAGCGGAGCAATCTGTCCCGATTTTATCCCGGCGGGCGATCTTGATTGGATTCATCCAGTTCAAGCCCGAGAATGAGGTAGCTCCAGGATTTTCCGTGCGAGTCGAGATTTAGCGAGCTATTGACGCCGCCTTCCAGCGCGTCCTGCATGACGAAATTGAGGCCGCACAGTCGAGGGAGCTCGTACCGCGTCACCTTCCCGCGAATCAGATGCGGAAAAGTCTGCTTGATGCGTTCGGCCGTGAGCGTGCGTTTCAGCAGCTCAAAATCCGCTGGATCGTAGGCCCAGACATTAACATTGGAGGCATTGCCTTTGTCGCCGGCGCGCGCGTGCGCGATGTCGCGGACGATGCGGCGGGCATTGCGGCGCGGCGCGTTCATGCCACCAGGACCCGAAAGGTCGGTTTGACCCGTTCGCGCGGGATCAGCACCGATTTTGTCATTACACAGGGGGTGATGGCGCCGCGAAAGCCGCCGCCGCCGGCGGGGCCGCAGCACAGCAGCGATTCCACTTCCCACAGCATCAACTCGGCATGCTCCTTGCTGCGCGAGCGTAGTGCCACATGCAGTCGCACATCTTGCGCCTCGGTCGCGCGTACGCCGGCGGTCGCGAATAGCGAGCTGACGCCTATCAGATCGACGCGCAGATCGGATTTGATGCCATGCACCCGCGACATCCGCTCGGCGACAATCTCGGCCGCCAATTGCCCACGCTCCTGCGCGGCTGGGCCGGCATAGCTCACCCCCGCCTCGCCCTGGAACCCGCCATCAAAGCCGACGGTCACCTTGAGCGTGTCGGGCCGAGCGGTGCCGTTGGCGTTCGATACTTTGACACGATCGCGGCCCGCCGCTGCGATTTCAACGCAACTGAAATCGGCGGTGACGTCGGGCGTGAGATAGCGCGAGGGATCGTGGACCTCGTAAAGCAATTGCTCTTTCACTGTCGCCGTACTCACGCAACCGCCCGTATCATCGAGTTTGGTGATCACAGCGCTACCATCCGATTGCACTTCGGCGATCGGGTATCCACACTGCGCGAGCTTCTCGACGTCTTTGACGCCGGGATCGGCGAAGTAGCCGCCGGTCACCTGCATGCCGCATTCCAAGAGATGACCAACCAGCGTGCCGGCGCCCAGGTGCGGCAGATCGGTCGGCTGCCAGCCGAAGCGGTGCGCGAGCGGCGCCAGAAACATGGACGGATCGGCGAGCCGGCCGCCGATGATCACGTCGGCGCCGGCCTCGAGCGCGGGTATGATCGCGTCGGCGCCGAGATAGGCGTTCATGCCGACGATCGGCATGTCGATATCGGCGAGCGAGCCGGGTTCATCCATGAACGGCTGATCGGGAGGAACGAGCGCCGAGACATCGTCGCCTTCGATGCATGCGACTTTCAGTCCTTTGAGCCCGAGCTCACGCGCAATTGCAAGCGTGCGTTCGGCGGCGGCACTCGGATTGGCCGCGCCCATATTGCTGATCATGGTGGTGCCGGCGGCGTGGCGCGCGGGCAGCAGGGCGCGCATGCGCCGCTCCAAGAGCGAATTGTAGCCGCGCGCCGGATTGGCCATGCGGTCACGGTGGCCGAAGGCCACCGTGCGCTCGCCCAGGCATTCCAGCACGATGGCGTCTAGCTTGCCGCGCTCCACAAGATCGACCGCGGGCTCGAGCCGATCAGAAGAGAAGCCCGCGCCGGTGCCGATGTGGTACGTGGACAAAGCAAAGGCCCTCAGTCGCCCTTTAGGCCGGCGATCTCCGGGAAGAACAGATCGTCGATCGCCTTCGGCGACTGCTTGATCGAGCCGATCTTCGCCATGAACTGCGCGGTGGCGAAGACCTTCTCCGGCTTGAGCGTATAGGCGTAGTCCTTGTCGTTGATGATAGCGAAAATATCGTCGACCGAATTCTTGGTGTCGTGCGCCGCCTCGAGATAGAGCTTGGACGCCGCCCGCTTGTCCTTGTTGATGGTGTCGATCGCCTCGCTCAAACCATCATAGAAAGCCTTGTAGGCCTTCGGGTTGGCGTCGCGGAATTTGCCGTTGGCAGTGATCACGACCGCGGTGGCGCGCCCCCCGAGAATGTCATAGTTGGTGGTCACCAGATGCGCGCCGGGCGCCTTGATTTCCTGCTCGTAGAACGGCGAGGACGAGAAGTGCGCATTGACGCCGGCTGTGTTGTTTATGAAGGCGAGCGTCGCGTCGGGATGCGAGAGCGTCACAGTCAACGGATCGAGTTTGGCGAAGTCTTTTTCGCCGAAGGCTTTCGCCGCCGCCATTTGCAGCATGATCGCCTGCGTCGAGATCTTAACCGAGGGTACGGCGATCTTGTCCTTGTCGGTGAAGTCCTTGACGGTCTTGACGTCCGGATTGCGCGTTATCAAGTAGAGCGGATAGGTGGTCATCGAAGACACGCCTTTGATCTGGCCGTGCGTCTTGTCCCAGAGCGTGATCAATGACGGTGCACCCTGCGCGGCGAAGTGAATTGTGTTGGAGATCAGGCCATCGTTCATGACGCTCGGACCGGCGACCTTTGTCCAGGTAACCTTGATATCGCCTAGGCCCAACTGCTTCGCGTGCTTTTCGATGAGTGTCTGTTTCTCCATCACCATAAACGGGAGGAAGCTGACGCCATATTGCTGAGCAACTGTGATTTCGCTGACCTCGGCGCGGATATCGGTGGCTGCCGTAATTGCCAGCGCGGTGCAAACTGCAGCCGTTGTCGTACGAAAACGCATGACCTGCCTTCTCCGGTCTTGTTCAGGGCACATCTTAACGACGAAAACTAGCACACTGGAAGCAGGTAGACGTGAGCCGATTATGCATGACGGCGTCCGTGTGATCCCTGGTCATACACTCGATCCGAACACAGCCCAGACGCCGGGCATGGACCGCAAGGCTGCCATCAATTTTGCCCGCGTCGGGGCGCAGAAAATCTGGGCAACCGGCGCGCACCATCACGGCGAGCTGGAAAGCGTCATCTATGTGGTGCGCGGCAAGGCGCGCATGCGCTGGGGCGATCACCTAGAATTCGTGGCTGAGGCGGGTCCGGGCGATTTTATCTATGTTCCGCCGTTTGTGCCGCACCAGGAAATCAATGCGAGCCAGAATGAGTCGCTCGAATGTGTCCTTGTGCGCAGCGACAACGAAGCGGTCGTTGTTAATCTCGACATCGAGCCGATCGAGAAGCCCGAGC
>JBARNC010000186.1:0-9711 GCA_049802775.1 Pseudolabrys sp.
AGAGGCCCTAAAATTTGCTTGTGAGCGACAACCATCTCATCACAAAGCCATTCTCATCGAAGGGCCAGGTGGCGCGTTGATGGATGAACATGAAATTGAGCTGCAATGCGCCGATATCCATCGGTGACTTCCGCACGGTGCCTCACCACGACGACAGCGACGCTGCAGGTTTATCTCGGTCACCAGAGCATTCAATCAACGGTGCGCTACACCGAACTGGCTCCCGGGCGCTTCAAGAACCTGTGGCGCTGAGGTAGTTGCTACCCTGCACACAATTTGTCGAGCGCATCGAGCGTCGAACCGATCTCCTGACCGTCTTGGGAATTCATGTCGATTTCCTGAAGCCCGTCCATTAACGCGACATATTCGGGACCCAGTTTTTTCGCCAATTCGTCCATTTTCTGAAAGAGCTCATCGGTTTCCTTCTCATCAGCCCCCGCGATCTGGCGACCAAGTTTACCCATATCGCAATAGGTTTGGGTCTTGGCCTTGTCGTCGCTGATAATTTTGAGGACCTTTTGCGCGTCCGCTTTGGTCACCTTCGCAGCGCTCGGCGGTTGAGCCCGCGCACACACCGGCACGGTGGCAATCACCAGAATGGCAACAATCAACTTCAGGTTCACAAAGGCCTCTTCTGGTTATGCCGCCTGCGATGATGGTGCGCTGAGCACCACTCAGGAATTAATCGGCGATGTGTTTAGTACGTCTTCCTGGTCGTCGCTGTCAGGCACGAAGCCACAGCCACCGCACGTCGGACATTGCTGTTCATCGTCCGTATCTCTGCCAACTACACCGTCACCATTGCAGTCTGGACAAGTTTTCATTGTGTCCCTCCGCTAGTGATATTCTTTAGGTGCCCCTCCCCAATTAATCTTTCAGCGGCCTAACTAAGTCTTTGATGTAGTTGCTGAGAGGCCCGAACTCCAGAGCTCGCAGGCGGGCCTGCGCGAGTAATTTGCGAGGCCTTACGTTGGAAGTTTGCAACACTAGGGAGCGGTTACTTAAACGCCAGGCGGAACGCCCCTGCGGCGATGATCATGACAAGTACTATAAGGAGCATAACTTCCATTGAACCGTTGCCATCGTCGGGCGAAAAACCCAAATGTCGTTCGATAAAGTCCATAGGCGCAGCGCTGTTGCGCTGTACCCAATACAGCACCGCGCCACAAACCGCGATGATAGAACCTAAAGCAATCAGGACGCCGCGTCGTGCGATAGGGTCCATTTAATCACCAACAAGCGGCCCGTGGCAGCTTCCCGTTGTTATTGGTTGTTGATTTTGAGAATGAGGGAAGCCGTGCAATGTTGCTGTGTTGCCCATCACGAAATGTAAAATAGCGTTTCGCTAGGGGAAAAACCGCAAAGGTACCAAAGCGTGTACACCCGTTTAAACCGGGAAGCGGCCCCGGGGTCGTAGCGGTTCAGCGGTTTCCGTTCGGCCAGGACCGTCCCAAGCGGGGAGGAACCTCCGCTCAGCCGCCGTGCATAGCGAAATTGGGCGCAGTGGCTTTGATGTGGCTCAAGCTTGTTGAAAGCCGTGAGGCAGAAAACCCAAAATCTGCCCGAGGGAACTCTGACCGCAATTGGGCGTGCCAGCCTACAATTTTCAAATTGCGTACCAAACTAAGGCGGGGCCGGCCGCCTCGACAGGTCGGTCCCCTAACCACGCAACTGGGCACCGCCGAGGCGGTCGGTACCCCCACACGAGGATAGCGACTGCCGGCGGGCTGTAGCGGCGGAGGTCACAAATAGGCTCCGCAAGTGAAGACGGCGCGGTGTGCGATTACCGTGAATCAGCAGGGCTGCTTTAACGCACACCATTACTAATCGTCCGCCCAGTCGCGCCAATGTGTGGGGTGAAAGTTAATTCGTCGCTCGGTGACAGCTTTGATCCAGCCGCCCAACAACGCGGCGGCAGGGAAACAATAGCGTATGTTCGCCGCTCGCATAGATAACCGCCAATCCCAAATCGCGGTTGAATGGCGCGGCGGAAGCTATAGAAATAACGGCACACGCGAACACACATGATGTCCACTATTGGCACATAGCGGACATCCCCGAGTCACCGATCCATGTCCGCTTTTGGCGGTAAAGCGGACATCGCGCACCCTAAATTATCCGGCGAAGGCCAATCGCGGCCCGACAATCGTATGAGGCATATTGCACCAGGGTATAATCGACAGGGCCTCCCTCGTCGGCGCAGATTATTAGCACCAGAGAGTTCTGGACACGCGCGAGGCGATATCCCCTCCCCCGTCCCCGATCGCCTCGCGCGTTCTATTCAACGCCCCCGGGCCTCGATCCAAATCAGAAGCACATATTTTCCGGCGTTAGCGACATGTCTGCTTTAGTCATAAGCAGACACTCGTCGATTGGTCCGTCAGCTAGGAACCAAAAGCAGACAAGATTTTCGGTAGAAGTTTGATCCCGGAGTAATTTTTTGGAAAAGCTCAAATAAAAGAATAGTCGTCTGGTTCCGGCGATCTCTTGGTCAGGTGCGCGAGCCCCCACGAAGGCTGATTGTCGATCAGGCGCTGCGGGCAACGAGGGCCTTATTTAGGCACGCAATTAATCCCTGATCGTTGAATGGCTTAGACAAGAACCCGATCGCGCCGCCGGCAAGCGCTTGTGCTCGCACTTTCATTTCGGGAAAGGCCGTAATGAAAATGATGGGCAGGCGATGTCCTTGCGCATTCAGTCGGCCCTGCAGCTCTATTCCGGTCATGCCGGGCATTTGCACGTCGGTAATCAGGCAATCGGCGTCATCGATACGGTCCGATTTTAGAAACGCTTCAGCTGAGTCAAATGCTGCCGTCCCGTAGCCAAGCGAGCGTACGAAACTCGTTGTAGCTCGGCGGAATGATTCATCGTCATCAACAATCGCGATCACAGGCACCCTCGACATGGCTTCCTCGGTGACGCGATAGATAGGATTTCGCGCGGGGATTTGCACGATTCTGATGGTGACATTCGACTATCGGAAAAGGACATTGGGAATTATACCAAGGTATAAAGTGCCTACGACTTTGTGCGGCGGACCCCCAAGATATCGGCCATTTTCACCAACTCGGCGAGCGATTTTGCTCCCATCTTTTTTGTTACGTGGCCGCGATGCACCTTCACAGTGATCTCGGTCACGCCGATTTCCGCAGCGACCTGTTTATTCAGCAGACCCCCGGTTACCCAGGCCATGACTTCTTTCTCACGGGGCGTAAGCGTTTCGAATTTTGCTCTTAGCGCGGACACCGCTTTCTCGCTTGCATGGGCGGCTAGGGCGCGTTCAAGCGCGACCTGAACGGCGTCCAGCAGATCCTGATCACGAAACGGCTTGGTTAGGAATTCAACGGCTCCCGCCTTCATGGCCTTTACGGACATAGGGATATCGCCGTGACCGGTAATGAAAATGATCGGAATTTCGATTTTAGCTTTTGTAAGCTCTGCCTGAAAATCCAGCCCACTCACTCCTGGCAGCCGTACATCGAGTATCAAGCAACAGGCAGCATCCGGTCGCTTTGCCGCAAAGAATTCCGGTGCGGAACCAAACGCTTCGACCCGCAACCCAATCGATCGGATTAAACTGCTGAGTGCCCCGCGCACGGACGCATCGTCATCAACGATGAAAACGACCGGCTGCACGTCGGACAGTTCGTTTTTCATTCGACAGCCGTTTGTTGGAGGCGCTGTATCATTGAATGCCAGGCAGGACAATGTGGAATACAGAACCGTGCGGTACGCCTTGTGACACCGACAAATTTCCACCGTGAGCTTCAACAATTGACCGGCATATCGCTAAGCCCATCCCCATACCGTCGGTCTTCGTGGTGAAAAAGGCGTCAAAGATACGGTCAATGTTTTTTGGGTCTATTCCGGCTCCGGAATCTTGCACCGATACTGCCACCCCTTTTGGTTCGGACGCCATGGACCTCACCCGCAACACGCGCGGCCGATTGTCAATGGTACGCATGGCATCGGCAGCGTTCGTAACAATATTCAAGACGACCTGCTGGAGTTGGCCTCTGTGCGCAGAGATCAAAGGAAGATGCCCGCCTAACTCTAGCTGAACGTCAACTCTTGCTGCCTCTAACTCCCCGCTTGCTATCGCGATCGTTTCTCGAATGAGATCGTTCGTAGCGATAACGGTTCCCGCGTGATCACCCTGAGCGAACATTGCCCGAACGGATTGGATCACTTCGCTTGCCCTATGGCCGTCTGCGGCGATGTGCTTGAGGGCGTCGCGCACCTCATCAAAGTCAGGCACCGTCCTGTCGAGCCAGCGAAGACCAGCATTGGCGTTCGTCACGATCGCCCCGAGCGGTTGTCTGATCTCATGCGCGATCGCAGCCGACATCGCCGCCAGCGTTGTACGGCTTGCAACCTGTGCGAGTTCGCGCCGCGCGTCCCTTAATTTATTCTCGGCATCCTTGAGTTCCGTGACGTCCCGCGCCATGGCGTAGATTCGGCCCTGGTCTTGAACGGCCTTCCATGACAACCAACGATACGAGCCATCCTTATGACGGAAGCGGGTCTCAAAACGCTGCGTTATTCTGCCTGAAGCAAGCTGGCTGGTTTCGGTGCGGGTCTTTTCGCGATCATCCGGGTGCAGTAGCCATTGGGAAGACTTGCCGAGCAACTCCGCTTCCGACCAACCGAGCGATGCCGTCCAGGCTGGGTTGACACTGAGATATTTGCCATCCCGATCAGCCACCAACAGCAAATCCTGTGAGACGTTCCAAATCTGGAAACGTTCTCGCGTCTGGGCCTCGACGCGCTGCTCGAGCGTTTCAGTGAGCTCACGCAGCGCCTTTTCGCTGGCGGCAAGCACAGCTTCGGCGCGCTTGCGTTCCGTTATGTCCTCCGCGACCACGTTAACCCCGACAATTCTCCCTTCGGGGTTTTTCAAAGGATGCCAATGTGTAATCCAGACGTGGTCCGCGTTGAGTTTATCGGGTCGTTGCCCACGAACTTCAACGCCCGTAATGGGCTCCCCCGTACGCATAATGGCTTGGACAAGACTTTCGACCTGATCCGCCACTTCTGGAACGGTTTCGCGAACTGACCGCCCGATATGGTCGGCGACTGAAATGCCGCAAATCTCTGTCAAACGCTGATTAATCTGCACGTAACGGCAATCGGGACTCAAGAATGCGAGCCCGACCGGCGCGGTGTCATAAATCAGCTGAAGTTCGGGCAGCCGTTCATACAGCTGCCTGCTTTGCTGCTGTAATTTCGAAATCTTGGCAGCCCCGCCGGAAGGCGTGGAACTCCCTGAGCGTTTTACTCTTGCCGGTTTTTGCATTCACCAACGACTCGGCAAACAATACGAAACAATACAGAACCTAACTGACTATTGCGACTATTGGAATAAACACACAGATCACGGATGGTTGTTGGCTCTCCGGCACGGCCCGACCAAGGTTACTTTATACCTTCGTATAGGTCACCTTCTCTTTTCGATATACGCCATTAACCAGCGTACAGTGGCGTCATCAAGCGTCATCGCTTTACAACTTCCTGCAATCAAGAAAAACGGAATCGATGCAGGGAGCTCAAAGTGATCAAGACATTTGCGATTGCTGGCCTTGCAGGCGGCAAAATCCACGGAATGAGTCTGGCGTTTGCCGCGACCTTGGCGATGGTTGCATTGTTCAAGAGTGACGCGGCGTTCGCTGAGCCGCTCCGGTACGTCGCGCCAATTAGCCATCCCGCCTTTTTATTCGGACAAGCAGCGCGGCAACCGGACGTCGCCGATGACACCCAGACACCCGATGAGACCCCGGCACGGCTGCACCGTCACGTCGTAGACTATTCGACGCGTGAAGCGCCCGGCACGATCGTTATCGACACCCCGAATACCTATCTCTACTTCGTGCTCGGTAGCGGCAAGGCCATCCGTTATGGAATTGGAGTCGGCCGCGAAGGTTTTACCTGGTCCGGGGTAAAGGCAGTCGAGCGCAAAGCGGAATGGCCGGACTGGTTTCCGCCCACCGAAATGCTTCAACGCCAACCCTATCTGCCGCGCTTCATGGCTGGCGGTCCCGGCAATCCACTTGGCGCACGCGCCATGTATATCGGCGGCACAGTTTACCGCATCCACGGAACGAATGCACCGTCCACAATCGGCAAGCAAGTATCGAGCGGATGCATCCGTATGCTGAATGAGGATGTCATCGACCTCTATGCACGGGTGAATGTTGGAACGAAGGTTGTCGTCCTGCCGATGCAACCGGCTCGTTCGCACGCCGTAGCGAACCCAGATCGCTCAATTCCGCGCGCAACAGGAAGTACGGTTGCCAACGTCGCTCGGGTGCAAGGGGTTTACTGAAGTACACGAATCGCTACTGGAGGACATGCAATGGACACCTCACTCTGGTCCGCAGGGCAATACACCCACCTCAAGATCGTATTTGTCTCTCTTATTGCCTCGATTGTCCTGGTCGCGGTCGGAATCAACGCTCGCGTCCCTAATAGCGGGGCCGCGACCGTCGAAACTGCTGACATAGTGGTCAAGGCTGGCAAGCCCAAGGCTTACACAGACATCGGTCAGACAAATATTCGTTGAACGAGTAGATATCACTGAGGGCATGATCATGAACGAGCGCACGATTACAGAAGTTTTTGGTTTATCGCTAACGGCCGTGTTTGTGGGCCTGATGATATTGAACGCAATGTCTTATTAGCGATCACAACTCACCTGGCTCGGACAAATGCCATGCCCCGCACATTCAGACTCAAGGATATAGCTGCCGCTTCCCTTCTGAGCTGCTTTATCGCCGGTGCCTTTAGCGCGTTAACGGGCCCCGTCACCGCCGACAATGCAGCGCTTGTCACCATTTCTGTCAATCGGACCACCAAAGGCGACCGGCTGCCGCTCCCCCCGATAGCCCCGCCCACCGCCCCGCCTAATTCCATATCGATTGAAAGGCCGATCCCTGCACATACACTACTCGGCTGTGAGCCAGCCTTCAGCCCATTCGTTGATCCGGCGCGAGCACATATACTCGCATACTGCTTGGCCTGATGCTAACCACTTTGGCCAGACCCATGCCACGTGCTGTAAGAAATTATCTCTGAACGAAATTTTTCGCGGCCAATTTTGACATTCCGAACACCGAAGCCGCTTGGATACGCAAAGCGGACCGAGCTCAACTTTTCCGCCAGGTCAGCTTGGGCCGTAAGCTGTCATTCCTGCACCTGTCCCAGGTCTTAGGAGATTGTGTTATACGACGTAGTGCAACGACGGGGGTAACGTGTTGCAGTACGTACCGGAGCAGGTCGAAGGCAAGGCGTCTGCCATTCGTCATTCGACGCAGCAGTGGGCCCGGTTGATTGGCCTCTCTGTTCTGGTTGGTATTGCCTACTTCCTAGCGGCGCGCCTCAGTCTCCTTTTGCTGACCAAACCCGACGGCGTGGCCGTGTTTTGGCCCGCCTCCGGCGTTGCAGCCGGCGTCATAATCGCCCTCGGGCCGAGTGCACGATTACCGGTAGCAGCCGGCGCGATGGTCGCAACCATTGTCGCTAATTTAATGGGCGACCGGACTTTGACGAGCTCTGTTGTCTTCGCCCTGTGCAATGCGGGTGAGGCGGTGCTGGCAGGATGGCTGATCCAGAGCTACTTCGGCTTGGGTTTCAGTCTCGACAGGCTAAGCCACGTACTGGGAATGCTGGCAGCAGCGGTCATCGCGGCGGCCGTCTCGGGAATTGGCGGAACCGCAGGATTTTTGTACTTCCATAACTCGACAGCACCGATTTTATCCACTTGGCAGCACTGGTTCACGTCCGACGGACTCGGAATCCTCACCGTTGCACCGCTGATAATCGAGCTGGCTTCAGTCGCGCGGGAGCCGCCGCCGCGGAGCGAACGCATCGAAGGTGTCGCAGTAGTCGTTGCGATTGCCGCGGTTTGTGGATCTGTCATTTTTCTACCAGGGGGGCATTCGGGAATTGCCGTGCCCATAGCCATACTGTTGTTCCCGCTGGTGTTGTGGCTAGCGGCCCGTTGCCGCCCTCTCTTTTCCTCGGCGGCTGCATTTATCATTGCCTTTACATTGGTGTGGATGACAACCTTTGGCATCGGTTATTTCGGCGATTCCAGTATCCCAATCGAACAGCGCATCTTGGGTGCCCAAGCCACCATCTTGGCTTCGTCGCTCTGCGCGTTCGTTCTTGCTTCACTTTTCGCAGAGCGGCGTCATCACGAGACCGCTCTGTTTGAAGGCCAAGCGCGACTTCAGGAAGCGCTGACAGCCGGAGGCGTGGTGGCTTTCGAGTGGGATGCTCGCACGAACTCCTCGCAGCGCAGCGACAATGCCGCACAGATTCTTGGATTTGCGCCAAAGCAGGCCTTTTCCGCAACAGATTTCCTAGCACGGGTCCATCCCGACGACCGCGCACATTTCAAAGCACTCATTCGCTCTGTCAGTCCCGTCAATCCTTCATATAAGATTACATTCCGTTTCGGATGTCCGGATGGCCGAGAGATTTGGCTCGAAGAATCCTCAAGCGCGGAGTTTGACGCGGCCGCACGATGTGTGCGCCTGAAAGGACTGGTTGTCGATATTACGGAGCGAAAACAGTCTGAGGAGCGCCAAAGTTTGTTGATCGCGGAGCTCGATCACCGCGTCAAGAACTTGCTCGCGAGAGTTGCCGTAATCAGTACGTATACCCGCCAGGGCAGCAACTCGATTGACCAATTCGTTGAAGTACTCGACAGGCGCATTCAATCCATGGCGAGCGCCCATTCGCTTCTCAGCCAAAGTCGTTGGTACGGCGTCAATCTTGCGGATCTTATTCGCAATCAGCTTGCGCCTTATGCGACGACTGCAAACACAATAATCGGCGGCCCTGATGTCACGCTCGACCCGACGACGACCCACGCAGTGGCAATGGCGCTTCATGAGCTCGTAACGAACGCCGTGAAATATGGTGCACTCTCGAACCCAAGCGGCCATGTCTCGGTAAATTGGGACCGCCAGGATGCCGAGGGTGCGGCAGCGCGCGTGAGGATCGAATGGCGGGAGACTGATGGCCCACCGGTAGTAAGCTCCCCCAAGTTTGGGTACGGCATCAGCCTAATACGTGAACTGATCCCTCACGAGCTCGGCGGGATGGTCGACCTCACCTTCACAGCCGACGGCGTCACCTGCAAAATCGAGGTCCCTATCGAGCAGCGATGAAAGATTGACTGAATGAATAACGGAGAAAACTCACTGCGCTCCGGTCACCGAGCGCAATATCCCTATAAGTTTTTCCTCACTGATGGGTTTCTCCAAGATGTGCGCCTTCGCTGGGACCATCGGGAGATCCGAGTAGCCCGAGGTGACGATAACCGGGACACCTCGATCGATTAATTGATCGATAAGGCCGTAGGACCGCTCGCCCTGACGGAGATTGATGTCGACAACGGCGGCGTCGGGAACGTGTGCGGAAATTAGATTCTCAGCATCAGTCGTGGTCGCGACTGGTCCGTCCACTTCCGCTTCAAAGCTCCGAAGCAGGCTCTTCAGGGCCATGCCGAGCTGCCAGGAATCCTCAACCAAGAGAATACGCATTCCCCTCAGATTTGATAATCCTGGGGCGTCGTCACCGCTTAACGGGGTCATCGGACATATCCACTAAGGGCCGACGTCAGCTAAACAATTAACGCGTAAGGGCGTCGGTCTTGAATTCCACGCGGCCCTGCTTTTACCCAAAACGGACATTCGAGCGCTAGTG
>JBARNC010000187.1:0-31725 GCA_049802775.1 Pseudolabrys sp.
GCTGTCTGCAACTTTCTTAAAGCGCAAGCGAAGCAAGGAGCATCATTGTCTGACGTCATAGAAAACATGACATCTGATGCTATCGCCCGGCATCTTTATGCTGCAGATTTGCCGGACTCTGACCTGATCATTCGAACGAGTGGTGAGATCCGTTTGTCCGGCTTTCTGCTTTGGCAGAGCGTGCACAGCGAATTTTACTTTACAGATATCCTGTGGCCGGCTTTTCGCAAAATAGACTTCTTACGCGCCATTCGTGCCTATCAGGGACGCAACCGCCGCTTTGGCCGCTGACTCTCCAATAAAAGCACGAAGATGCCAGTGATTAATGCCTCCATTTAGGGCTTATGTTGGAAAGTTTGATTGAGCGTCGCGCCGGAGCTCGCCCCGCGGCCCCTGGACGAATGGACCGGCTCGAAAATGTGAAAGATCAAAAGAAGAGCTTGACCCGCCCGGTGGCGCTCGATGTGATCACAGATCGATAATTTGGCCTTCGCGCGCTGTGATCGTTCCAGCTCGCACGTCATTGGCCTCGGCGGCGAGCTTGTCCATAAAATCGTCGTCATGCGACGGGTCATGATGAAATAAACAAAGGTGTTTGACATCGGCCTCGTTGGCCAGGCGAACAGCGCGTATCCACGTCGAATGACCCCAGCCCGCCTTCGACGCTAATTCACCTTCGGTGAACGTTGCATCGTAAACCGCGAGATCGGCGCGGCGGGCAAGTGATATCATCTCAGTATCGCGTTTGCCGGGAAATCCTTCGGTATCACAGAGCAAGGCGAAAGCCCGGCCGTCATATTCGAGACGATAGCCGTTGGTGCCGTCCGGATGATCGAGCAGCGCAGTTCGCAGCGTTACACCATCATGGGGACGCAGAATATCGCCAGACTTAAAGTCGCGGAATTCGATTGTCGCCTTGAAAATCTCTATTGGTACGGGAAACCACGGTGAGCTCATAAGCTTTCGCATGACCTGTTCAATGCTGTTCGACGGCATGAGATTCCCGGCCCAGACTCGCACCCGGTAGTCTTTGCGAAAAAATGGTGCAAAAAACGGTAAGCCGGAAACGTGATCAAGATGACAATGCGTGATAAAGATATCGACGTCGCGTATTTTCTTGTCCTTGAGGAGCTCGATGCCGAGCGGCCGCAATCCCGTGCCAGCATCAAAAATGAGGACACGCTCACCGCAGCGAACCTCAATGCATGGGGTATTGCCGCCATAGCGAATTGTTGCTGGGCCAGGACAGGGAATGCTTCCTCGGACTCCCCAAAACCGAACCCGCATAGATGTCTTTAACATTCAGTGTGCCTGAAAAATCTCACTGCAAGTTATTTGGAATGAATGGCAATGTCGAGGAGGTACTTGGATCCGGTCTGGGCGGAAAGAGCTCTGACGATTATCGATTTAGCGGGCTTCCGCCGCGTTGCTAATGCGCGCTAACGATGGTGCGTCGGCGCACTGCAATCACCTGATTGGCGGCGGTGACGCCGGTGATCCATCCGCCATGCGCAGTTGAGAAGTCGCCGGGTGAGCAGGCTTCGCCGGCAAAGAACAAACGGTCATCAACCGGGGCGGCCAACTTTGAACGGCAATGAGCCATGCCTGGAAGCGCATAAGAGTATGAGCCGCGCGAAAACGGGTCGATGCCCCAACGGTGGATCTGAATCGGTTTCACTCTGTTGGCAAAAGCGTTGCCAAGTCGGCCAGTCAGCTCGGATACTGCGAAATCGAAAAAAGCGTGCTCGCCATCCAACTCGAGTCCGGCAGCCAACTGTCCGCCAAAAAATACTTCGATTTGCGGACGGCCGAAAGGCCGCAGATGATACGTAGCCGTGGCGGTGCGGTCGGTCGCCCCGAATAAGCGGCTGTCCTTCTCGAATTCTTCCGCGCCCGCAAGCGAGAGAAATAATTTGTCGGTTAACCCGAGCGGTAAGTTTTGCGCGGCTTGTGTCTTCTCGGGCAAACTCGGCAAGAACAACTCTTCAGCTTCGGCGAGAACCGTGCTCGGGAGCGTCACAATCGCCTGATCAGCAGTAATGACTCCCTGCGCCGTTTCGATCTTCAAGCGTTTTCCGCTGTGATCAATCCGCTGCACGGGGCAGTCAAGGGCAACCGGCAGGCTTGCGCCACAAGCAGCAATCGTTGCGCCATAGCCTTCGACCACGCGCCAGTTCACGCCGGTGTCATCGAAGTTGTGAAAATCTCGCGCCGAAACGCGCTCGAGCTCGGCACCGCTGATGTATGTGCCGACGGCGTTGATCAGGTTGTTCCATCGACCACCTGGTGTCAGTGAGTCTGCCGCGGGAACGTCCGGCTCTTTCTGCGCTCGCTCGCTGACGCGTGCGAAAAATTCCTCTTGTGCCTTTCGGAATTCGCGTTGGTCACCCTCCGGAAAGCCGTGAGGCAGCGCGGGTCGCGTCCAGGGGGGCGGTGTCCTGTCGATCGTGCGGCGCTGTTCCTCCGCGATTGCTACCCACGGATTGCGATCGGCGGAATGCAACCAACCGCAGCCGAGATCGAGCGCAAATCCTGAAGGGTCAGCGACGGTCCACGCACGGCCACCAAGCCGGGGACGGGCCTCGACGACCAGACATTTAATGCGGGCTTGGCAAAGGCGTCGGGCCGCCGCGATGCCAGCTGCGCCGCCACCGACAACCACGGTCTCAATGTCACTTTTTGTCATTTCTGAAATTCTACGGGAGGCCGATTGTAGCGACACATATAGTCCTGGCCTGACGGAATACGAACGTCTCGGCGGCATTAAAGCCGGTTGATTTCAAATTCCTGGCAAGAATAGCCGAGCATCGATAGGCCCTCCTCCAGGAAGTCGCCGAGGAGCGGCATGCCGAGCAAATAATTCGCGGTACGCTTGTTATGGGCGCGCGAGGCCTCCGCACGCACTTCTGCCCAATCCCCGGCGGAATAATCGTCACGCCCGAGCCACGCCAGCGTCACGAGATCGATCTGCTCGTCCTCCGACAGTGAATTGATAAACGACGTGAGCTCTTCCACGACCGGATCATCGCCGTGATCTTCGAGCACCGCCGCGTCTTTATCATCTGACGGATTTGAGCCCGGATCTGGGTCGGTGACAGCATCCTTAGCATCGAATTCACGTGCCTTGATAATGACGAAGCAGACTTTCTCAGGAGAAATCGTCAGCGGGCTGTCACTACTATCCGAGGATGCTTTTGTTTGTTGCGTCTTTTGCACGACGTCACCTCATTTTTCTCATTGGGATTACTGTTTCAGTGCCGACTCTGCCACGGGGGCATTGTTGTGTGACAATGCTTTCGGCAATTCGGGTTCGGCGATCCAATGCGCGATCTTCGTCCAGTGTTCCCTGAGAACCATTTTTCCCATGAACAGCCCCAGATGCCTGCATGGTGCGATCGCCTTGCCGATATTCTCCGGCAAAGTCCCAACCAGCTTTTCCGTCGCGAACAATTGCCCCGGCGCGACGAGTTCATCATCGCGCGCTGCCAGCAGGAAAATTGGAACCCGCACTTGGGCGAGATCAATCGTTTGACCCAAGGCAACGAATTGGCATGCCGCTAGTCCATTACACTTGTACAGCCTGTCGACGACCTCGAGGTAATAGTTTCCCGGGAGATCAACGGTCCACGCGTACCATTCGCGGTACTTCGACTCGAGATCGGTGAACGCGGAAGACTCAATAGGTTCCGAAGTCTGCAGCAACTGATGGATGTCGCCTGATTCGAGCATTTGTGGTCCCCAGAACTTCAGAACCCTGTGGCCGAATACGCGGCCGTCGCCCAGCTTGACCAGCTCCTGAAATACCGCAAAGGGGCTGGCCTCCACGAGCGCCGATAATCCGGATGCTGCGGCCGCGATGTCGACTGGTGCGCCGGCCAGTACCAGTTTGCGGATTTTCGCCGGAAAGCGGGCCGCATAAAGCAACGACATCCAGCCGCCTTGGCAAAGCCCGACAAGATCGACATGACCACCGAGCTGGTCGACCAACACGTTGAGATCGGCGAGATAATCGTCAACGCCGAGAAAGCGCATATCCGCGGTCGCCGAGCGCCAATCGGTGACGAACAGCCGCTTTAGGCCGCTGTCGCGTAACGCAGCGACCAAGCTGTGCCCGGCGGCGAAATCGGCAACCGTCGCGCCGTGTAGTGCGAAAGGCGCGCAGAGCAAAACGGGCGTTGCTTCTTGTCCGGTGCTGAAATCTCGCAAGCGCACGGTTTTCAATTCAAGAGCGATCGTATTCGGAGTGGTCCATTGCGGCTCGCGCGGTGCGCGACCGTTTCCTGCTCCGACAGCAAAATCCACGAACTGCTGCGCGAACGAGGCGGCAAGGTCGCTTGCCGAAGCCGCGGCCAGCGCCGGCCAGAGAAAGGCAAGATGCGGTAGGTGATGTTCCGTCGGCTCGACCATGCAAAAAGTATGACGCTTATAGCGGCCACTTTGTCTTGCGTTATGTCAAACGGCGGAAAAACGGGCCGTGGGCAGGGCAGTTTGCGGCAAATCAATAACTGAACCCGCCGACTGAGAGACCATGTTCTCTATCAGCAATGGGAAGAAAGCCATGGAAACACCAGTCCAAATTGATTTTCAGGGCATGGACGCAAGCCCAGATGTTCGGCGCGCCATCGCTAATCACGTTGCCCAGCTCGAGCAACGTTTTGGCCGAGTTACGGCCGGCAGGGTGGTCCTCAAGGCGCCTGGCGGCCATCACCGCACCGGTGGCCTATACGAAATCAATATCCGTTTGGCGCTGCCAGACGGCAAAGAGGTAAATGTCGGACGTACTGCCCAGAATGACGAGCGCCATTCCGATCTAACGTTCGCCATCAATGATGCCTTCAAGCGGGCGCGCCGGCAGTTGCAGGATCAAATTCGTAAACTGCAAGGGCAAGTTAAACAGCACGACGGCTCGCCAATCGGCACGGTCGTGCGACTCGACCCCTCCGGTGAATTCGGCTTCCTTGAATCCGGCGACGGTCACGAAATCTATTTTCACCGCAACAGTGTGCTTGACGACGGGTTTTCCCGGCTGACCGTAGGCTCGCGCGTGAGTTTCGCGGAGGAGATGGGCCAGAAAGGGCCGCAAGCGAGCACGGTGAAGCTCATAAGCAAGCACAATCTTCGGCTTTGATAATGCTCAATTCAACGAAACGCCATCGTTGGTAGGTACGCTACCCTTGAGGTGAATTAGAGATAAGCTTCGAATGCCCGGACTCGAATAAGTTCGGGCATTCGTGTTTGACACGGCCGCGTGATGTCCATTCGCAATCTCGACAAGATGTTTCAACCGCGATCAATCGCGGTTATTGGCGCTTCGGACAAACCGAAGTCGGTTGGATCAGCCTTGATGACCAATCTGCTGCAAGCCGGGTTCAGTGGGCCGATCCTGCCAGTCAATCCGAAAAGGGGCTCGGTCCACGGCATTGGAGCATACAAGGATGTGACGAGCCTGCCAGCGGCGCCCGATCTTGCCGTCATCGCAACGCCACCCGACACGGTGCCGTCGCTGGTTTCCGAACTCGGCGCTTTGGGCACGCGCGCCGTGGTCGTTCTCACTGCCGGGTTTGCCGAGGGTGAGATCGCAGCCGGCAAGGAACGCGCCACAAAGTTGCTCACCGCCGCACGACCGTACCTCCTGCGCATTGTCGGCCCCAATTGTCTCGGCATTGCGGTGCCAGGGCTAGGACTGAACGCGACATTTGCTCCCGCGTCTCTGCTGCCGGGTCATACCGCGTTCCTGACCCAGTCGGGCGCAATGGCGACTACGGTGCTTGATTGGGCCTTGCCGCGACGCATCGGGTTTTCTGCCATCGTGTCGATGGGTGACATGAGTGACGTCGATTTTGGCGATCTGCTGGATTATTTCGCCCTCGACGAGACGACCCACGCGATCATCATTTACGCAGAGGCCATCACACACGCACGCAAGTTCATGTCGGCAGCACGCCGGGCGGCTCGGATAAAGCCGGTCATCGTTGTCAAGGGCGGTCGGGCGGAAGCGGGGGCGCGCGCGGCGGCCTCGCATACCGGCGCACTGGCCGGCGCGGACGTCGTCTACGAAGCGGCCTTCCGCCGTGCGGGAATGTTGCGCGTTAGCGAAGTCGAGGAGCTGTTCGATGCGGCCGCGACGCTGGCGCGGATGTCGCCACAACAAGGTAACCAGCTTGCCATCGTCACGAATGGCGGCGGTGCTGGAGTGCTCGCCACCGACCGGTTGATGGAGGAAGGCGGGAAGCTCGCGACCCTTAGCGCGGATACCGTCGCCAAGCTCAATGCAGTGCTCCCGCCCACCTGGAGCCATGGCAATCCAGTCGATCTGATCGGCGACGCCGATGCTGCGCGCTACGCAAATGCGACAGAGATTGTGATGCAGGACCCGGATGTCGATGCTTTGCTGGTTGCCTATTGCCCGACTGCAATCGTTTCGTCCAGCGATGCTGCAAAGGGTCTTGTCAGCGCCCTGTCGAAACCAGGCGCGAAGGCCAAGAAAAATCTGTTCGCTTGCTGGATGGGCGAGGCCAACGTCTCGGAGGGGCGCGCGCAACTTGTGGCTGCGAATTTGCCGGATTACGAAACTCCCGAACGCGCTGTGCGCGCCTTCATGTATCTCGTGCGCTATCAGCAGAGTCAGGACTTGCTGCTGCAAACGCCATCGTCGATCGCGCCCAGCCGGCAAGTCGACGTCAAGCGGGCGCATCAGCTGATCCGTCAATCGCTCGCCGACCGGCGCGAATGGCTCGATCCGGCCGAGGTTGCTGATTTTCTCGCCTGTTATGGGATTCCGTTTGCGCGTACCGAGGCTGTGCCCGATGCAGAAGCAGCAGCAAATGCAGCAGAGCGGATAAAAGCCCCGGTTGCGCTCAAAATCCGGTCGCGCGATGTCGTCCATAAATCCGATGTCGGCGGCGTGGTGCTCAACCTTGCCAGTCCGGCGGAGGTCGAAGCTGCGGCGCGAACAATGTCCGAGAGTGTGGCCCGCGCCTTGCCGAAGGCGCGCCTTGAAGGCTTTACGGTACAAGAAATGATTCATCGGCCCGGCGCCTATGAACTCATCGCCGGCGTAACCACGGACCTTACTTTCGGGCCTGTCATTCTGTTTGGCCACGGTGGCACCGCCGTCGAAATTATTGGCGACAAGTCGCTAGAGCTGCCGCCGCTCAATACGGCGCTCGCCCGCGCGCAAATCGAGCGCACCCGCGTCTCCGCGCTCCTCAAAGGTTATCGCGATCGGCCGGCAGCCGACATCGACGGAGTTGTGAACGTGCTGATGCAACTGAGCCGGATCGTGGCGGACCACGCCGAGATCGCCGAAATCGACATCAATCCCCTGTTGTGCGATCCGCGTGGCGTGATGGCGGTCGACGCGCGTATCCGCGTGCAGGTTACAGCGGCCTCGGCCCAATCGCGCCTCGCCATCCGCCCCTATCCGCAGCAGCTGGAAATCGAGCTTCTCACGGTTGCGGGACAACCTTTCGTGGCACGGCCAATCAAGCCGGAAGACGAACCGGCGCTGCGCCGATTTGCCGATGAAGTCGACGCGCGCGACCTTTGGCACGCCGCGTTCGCGGCGCTGCGCGACCGCACGCACGAGACCGCGGCTCGCCTCAGTCAGATCGACTATGACCGCGAGATGACCATGGTGGCCTGGGAAGGTGATCGCATGGCGGGGCTAGCGCGCTCGACTGCCGATCCGGAGTTCGAGTCGGCCGACTGTGCAGTCATCATTCGGAGCGACCTGCGCGAGAAAGGTCTGGCGACGCGGCTATTGCAGACACTTTTGCAGGCAATTGCGATCCAGGGGGTGCGTCAGGCCGTGATGATGTTTCCCGCGGGCCGGCCGCGGCTGCTCAACATGAGCACAGAACTTGGATTTCAGGTGACGCCTTCATCGGCCGATACCTCGGTTATCCGTGCCACCATGGCTTTGCAGGCGTCACGCTAGCTACCGCTGCATGCCCCAGAGATTGACCGTGCGTCCTTCAACGGCACGAAAGATCACCGACTCGACCACCAGACCAATAAGGATCACAGCAAGCAGTCCGGAGAAGACCGTTGCTGTGTCGAGATCATTGCGCGCTTCGAAAATGTACCAGCCAATGCCGCCTGATCGTGCCGACACGCCGAACACCAGCTCGGCGGCGACCAGCGTGCGCCAGGCAAACGCCCAGCCGATCTTAAGGCCGGCGAGAATCGACGGGAATGCTGCCGGAATCAAAATGAGGCCGACATAACGCGCGCCTTTCAGCCCGACATTCCGGCCACTCATACGCAGAGTTTCCGGCACGCTGCGGAATCCGATCATGGTATTGAGCGCCACTGCCCATAGCACCGAATGAATAATGACGAACACCAGCGATGGCGTACCGAGTCCGAACCAGATCAGCGCCAGTGGCAAAAGTGCAATCGCCGGCAGCGGATTGAACATAGCGGTCAGGGTAGACAGGATGCGCGTACCAACGCCGGTTGCCACCGCGAAAGTGGTGAGCACGGCCGCCAGTGCGAGGCCCAAAGCATAGCCAATCGCAAGCGTGCGCAGAGAAGTAATCGTGCGGTCAACGAGCACGCCGTTGGCGATGTCTTTCGAGAATGTTTTTATCGTCTCGGTAAAGGTTGGAAACAGCAGGCCGTTATTGAGCCAGCGGGCGTAGAGCTCCCAGACGACGATAAGCATCACGAGGATCGTCAGACGCTGCAGCGCCTCGTTATTGGCGATGCGCTCGACGACGGTGAGCGGGCGCTCGACATCCCCGATCGCGGTCGCGTCGGCTAGCTCAGCCTCGAATTCGGGGCGGCGCGCTCGCGCCGGCTTTTGCTGCGGATGTGCGTTCACGCCCGAATTTCCTTCCGCGCGTTAAGATGGTGTGCCTCGCCGAATAACAAAGTGTGTATGCGATTAGACAGTACGCCGAACTCGGGCCTGCCGATGCTGTTATGGTCGAGCCCGTTGGCGTCGAGCTCGGCGCGCACGCGGCCGGGATGTGGTGACAGCACTAGAATCCGCGAACCGATGATGATCGCTTCCTCGATCGAATGCGTCACAAACAGCACCGTAAAACGCAATTGATCCCACAGTGAAAGCAATTCCTGCTGCATCGTGCGTCGAGTGAGAGCATCAAGTGCGGCAAACGGCTCGTCCATCAGCAGAATATCGGGTTCCAGCGCCATCGCCCGTGCGATTGCCACCCGCATCTTCATGCCGCCGGATAACATATGCGGATAGATGTCGCGGAACTTGGTAAGACCGACCTTTTCGACGACCGTGGCAGCGCGCACCGCCGCTTCCGCCGAGGTGAATTTCTTTGTCACCTTCATCGGAAAAAGTACATTCTGATAGACGGTTTTCCAGGGCATCAATTGTTCAAATTCCTGAAATACCATCATGCGGTCGGGACCGGGTGACTCGATCTCCCGCCCGTGGATGCGCATCGACCCTTCGGCCGGCAGCATGAACCCGCCGACCGCCTTCAGCAGAGTTGACTTCCCGCAGCCGGAGGGCCCCAGGATCACATAGCGATCGCCTTGATAAACCGAGAAATCCACCCGGTAGGCTGCCGTCACCAGGTGGCGCGGCGTTTTGTACTGGAGCGTCACTCCGCTCACTTCGAGCAGTGCGGAAGTCATCGGCGATGGCCTGCAACCACTGTCAGCTTCCAGGTAAATCGTGGATATCGGCTACGAACAAGTCCTTCCAACTGGCCGGCGTCACCGGGATCATATTTGCGTGCCGCATAAATTTGCGACGTCCATGATGGCCATCGTCCAGGTATCGTCCTTGTCGCGAATAATCTTCTCGGTTTCCGTGGTTGGATTTGTCCGCCTGTACCCACAACGCGGCCTCCCAACTCGACTTGTTCTTTGTTCTGTCTGGCCCATCATCCCCCACGCTACGATAGCGTGGCAAGCAGCCATTCGGTCAAGGAGTCGTTCAATGCCGGACCCCGTCTCGTTCATACAGGCCGCACTTTCGGAACGTTTTGGCGACCGCCTGGAAATCGACTCTGGCTTGCATGGTCTCGATGAAATCGCTCGGATTGCCGCACACCGCGTGCATCGCCGCTACCTTGTGCGCGATATTGCGCCTGACCTGATGCGCCTGCTTTGCGCCTGTGCCCTGTCGGCACCATCGAAAAGCGATCTTCAGCAGGCTGATATTCTCGTTGTACGAGAAAAGGCGAAAATTCATGCCATCGCCGACCTGCTTTCTGAAATGCCGTGGCTGCGCGAGGCGCCAGTGTTTCTCGTGTTCCTTGCCAACGGCCGCCGGCTGCCAAAAATTTCCGATATGCGCGACAAGCCATTTCCTAACGACCATCTCGATCTGTTCTTCAACGCGACAGTCGACGCTGCCATCGTCCTGACAACGTTCTTGCGTGCTGCTGAGGCGGTGGGCCTCGGCTGCTGCCCGATCAGCGTCATCCGCGACCATGCGGCGATCGTCAGCGAGATGTTTGCTTTGCCAGAAAAAGTCATTCCGATTGCCGGCATGTGCGTCGGCTGGCCGGCGGAGGAGGGCGGCATCACTCCGCGGCTATCGCTGGGGACAACTGTGCATGAAGAGCGCTTTAAAGAGAATGATCTTGCCGCCGAGATAAATGCTTATGACCGCCGGCGCGCGACTACGCGTCCGTACCGTAACCAGCGCGAACTCGAGCGTTTCGGCCGTAACGAATTTTACGGCTGGTCGGAGGACAAGGCGCGGCAGTATGCAACGCCACTACGCGCGGACTTTGGCGCCTTTGTCCGCGCCAAGGGCTTCCGCCTCGATTGACTGGGGGTGTCAAGTCTTGCGAATGCGAAAACTGAGCACGCCGCCGGACTCGCTCTTACCTTCCAGTGTGTCGCCAGTCTGCCGCAACAGATTCGGAATATCGATCGTTGTCAGCGGATCGGTGCATTCTGCCACGATTAGATCTCCGGATTTCAGCGCGGATAATTTCTTGCGGACCCGCAGCGCTGGCAGCGGGCATTTCAATCCACGAAGGTTCATCAGAGTTTCAGTCATGCACTCAGTGGAACCATCGACAGCTGCTTGTCCGTCGCAGGGATGTAGGCTTGCTCGATTCCCAACTCTTTGCGCACGATGTTGGTGCCACGGGTGAGCGCCACCATCTTGTAGAATGCATGCATCCTGCTCATTGACTGCCGGCCGAAACCGCAGTCGCTCGTAAGAATGAGCCGTTCCGGCTCAATATATTTCAAAGCCTTGCGGATCAGATCGGCCACGTCCTCTGGTCGCTCCACTTGCAGCGTCCGGTGGCTGATGACGCCAAGTGCGATCTTCTTGTCTTTCGAGATCATTTTGCCAACATGTTCGAGGTCCATGCCACGATTGAAAGCGCCTTCGATAGTGAGTACGTCGACGTCGAGCTGGTCGAGGTAGGGCAGCGCTGCCTTGTAAGATTGATCCTTGCTCGCGACCCGCTGCGCCGCTGGGCTGCCCCAGCAGGTGTGACACCACACTTCGCATTTGTCCCGCAACCCTTTCACCTCAACATTAAAAGCCTCCACCCATTGCTTCGGCTGAATCGGCTGCCTGGGGTCAGCAATGACCTGGTGGATTGCCGGTTCCTCGATCTGCACCAAGGGTGCGCCGGCATCGGCGAGCGCGTGATACTCTTTATTGAGTGCGACGGACAAATCCATCAGCAAGTCAAATCGGTTCTTGTAGTGCTCATTCGTGAGCATCAGCGCCAAAATTTGCGCCGAGATCGAGCCAATCTTCACTGGCCTGTCGGTCATCGGTGCAATCGCTTTGTAGGCGCGGTCGAGCTGCAATGTCGTCTCGCCGATTTTGCCAGTCACCGGCGGCGTCATGCGCGTCTCGATCACTTCCCACATCAGGTCGCCTGGGCCTTTGTCCGCCATGAACCCGGCAGGTGGCACTTCCACGCGCGGCGCGCCGATGCCTGCCACGCGTTCGGTGACGTAGCTCACCCAGGCGCGGCCAGCGACGTCGTCGTCGAGTCGCGTGTCGCCGTCGACGAAGATGTCAATACCCGCGCGATGCTGGGCGGCGACATGGCAGGCGAGGCAATCGAAATGTTGCTCGCGATAGGCAAGGCGGGAAAGTCCTTGCGAGAGCGCAACGCCACGCAGGTTTTCGGTGTACCAGCTTGGGCGGGGAAGCGCTCCGGTGGTGGTGGTGAGAAGAGCCCTGTCTTTTGTGGTCGTAAACACGCTTACTTCTCCCGATTTCACCAATAGAAAGCTGCGCTGCATCCGCTGCGTTGTTGAGCTAAACTGAAGTCTTTGAGTACAACAAGGTCAAGCACGGCAATGGCCGCGTCCGAGGTAATACAGACAATCCCACGGCTGACGCCGCTCGCCGATGTGCTGGTCGTGGTTGACGCAGAGGTGAAACCGGTCACCCAGCGAACCATCGATGTGTCAGCTGTCGCGGGGCGCACGCTTGCCACCGACGCGTTGGCACCGGCTCGTCCTGCTTCAGCGCTCGCATTGCAGGATGGCTGGGCGATTAGCGCAGACGAAACTCTTGGCGCCGGCGGCTATGCACCATTGCCGCTAATGCGCACGCCCTCGCAAGTCGAAGCCGGACAGGCGATGCCGGCCGGAACTGACAGTGTTGCTCCTATCGATGCAGTGAAAGTTTTCGACGGCCGCGCCGAGGCGCTTCTCGCCGTCAATACCGGCGACGGCGTTTTGGCGGCGGGTGTCGACAGCGACTCAACAATTCCGTTGCGACAAGCTGGCGAGCGGCTGCGCGTCACCGATCTCGCCGCCTTCTCCGCGGTCGGGATTGCGCGCATCACGGTACGTGAGCCGCGCATTCACGTTCTGTCGGTGCGCAGCAGCGGTATCATCAGTGCTGCGGCACGGTTGGTGGCGGCTGATATCGAGCGTCGCGGTGGTTCGGCACGGTTGGACGAGAGTGGTCATGGTCTCGACGTGGCGATGGCCGCTGAAAGCGCCGATGCAATTGTTGCAATCGGCGGGACCGGCAGCGGACGTAACGACAGCAGTGTGCAGACGCTCGCACGCGAGGGACGGCTCGCGGTTCATGGCATGGCGTTGACGCCGGGAGAAACGGCAGCACTCGGTTTCGTCGGTGCCAGACCGGTGCTGCTTTTGCCCGGACGGCTCGATGCTGCGCTGAGCGTCTGGCTGGTCGTCGGGCGACGCCTACTCGATCGGCTCGCGGCAGCCAAGAGCAGTGAAAACGAACCGGCGGAAACGTTGCCTCTTGGGCGTAAGGTGAGCTCGACCGTGGGTCTTGCGGAGGTCGTTCCGGTGCGGCGTAACGCTGGCGAAGCCGAGCCCTTGGCGACAAAATATCTGCCGCTGTCGTCGCTCGCTCGCTCGGATGGATGGATATTGGTGCCGGCCGACAGTGAAGGATACGCCCGCGGAGCATCCGTTCAAATTAGGCCGTGGCCATGAGTGTCGCAACATGAGCGAAAGCCGAAAGCCGCGACCGAGCCGGGATAGTGGTCTGATCGCGCGCGTGCGCGCCGCCGCCCGGCAGGAGCAATTCCTTGAGGTTGTGTCGGCGGAAGAAGCGCGCGTACGCTTCGAGCGACATCTCGATCTTACCCCGCTGCCAGCCGAGGCTGTGGCGCTTGCCGACGCGCGCACGCGCGTGCTCGCCCATGATGTGGTTGCCGCCGTTGATGCGCCGCCGTTCGACCGTTCAAATGTCGATGGCTTTGCCGTGCGTGCCGCCGACATCGTTGGCGCCAGCGACGGAAATCCGAAGGTGCTCACACTCAATGACGAAGTCATCGCCTGCGGTCACGCGCCGGTTGTTGCGGTCGCGCCCGGAACATGTACTGCGATTGCCACTGGCGGCGTGATTCCGCGTGGTGCTGATGCGGTGGTGATGATTGAGCAAACCGAGTTGATCGAGGACGACTCCCCGCGCATTGAGCTTCGCCGCGCTGCCGCGTCCGGGCAGTTTGTTTCCTACGCTGGCTCGGACATCGCACGCGGAGAGACTCTCCTTCGGCGTGGCACGCACATCGGTGCGCGTGATATTGGCATGCTGGCAGCCTGTGGCCTCGACTGCATCGAGGTGGTGCGGAGACCCAAAGTCGCAGTGCTCTCGACCGGCGACGAGTTGGTCGAGCCGGGCAAGCCGCTCAAGCCGGCGGGCGTGTATGACAGCAACAGCGCTATTATTGCAGCTGCTGTCGCCGAAGCCGGTGGCGAGCCCCTCATGTTTGGCGTCTGTCCTGACGACGCGATCATCATGGAAAAAACGGTGCGCGAGGCGCTTGCAGCGAGCGATATGGTGGTGCTCTCGGGCGGCACATCGAAAGGCGCTGGCGACCTGTCGCATCGCGTCGTGTCACAATTGGGTAAGCCGGGAATTCTCGTGCACGGTGTCGCGCTCAAACCCGGCAAGCCGCTGTGCCTTGGCGTTGTCGGTGACAAGCCGATCGTCGTGCTGCCAGGATTTCCGACCTCGGCAATCTTCACGTTCCACGCCTTTGTCGCGCCGGTGATCCGCGCCCGCGCCGGCCTGCCGCCGGAGGCGACCGAAACGATCAGCGCGCGCGTGCCGGTACGAGTCGCATCCGAACTTGGTCGCAAGGAGTTTGTGCTGGTGTCACTGGTCAAGGGTGAAGGAGGCGCGGTCGCGTTTCCCACCGGCAAGGGCTCGGGAGCGGTAACCAGCTTCTCCCAAGCTGACGGTTTTCTGGAGATCGACGCTCTCGCATCAACGCTCGACGCCGACACTGCCACGCAAGTGACACTGATCGGCAGTACAGCGCGCGCCCCGGACCTGGTGATCATGGGTAGCCACGACGTGGCGCTCGATGTGGTGGTAGGGGCACTAGCCGACCGCGGTTTCTCGGCCCGCACGTTAGCGGTCGGCAGTCTGGGTGGCGTGGCAGCCGCAAATCGCGGTGAATGCGATATAGCCCCGGTTCACCTGATCGACCCGGCGAGCGGACAATATAATAAGCATCTGGTGGCACCCGGTTTCAGCCTGGCACCGGGCTGGCGGCGGATGCAGGGCATATTGTTTCGGCCAGGTGATGCGCGTTTTGAGGGCCGGAGCGCGCAAGCGGCGCTGAAAATTATCCTTGCTGATGCCTCCGCGCTGATGGTCAATCGCAACGCCGGCGCGGGCACACGCGTCCTGATCGATAAACTGCTTAATGGTGTGCGCCCGGCGGGCTACGCTAATCAGCCGAAATCCCATAATGCGGTTGCGGTGGCAATCGCGCAGGGTCGTGCCGACTGGGGTCTCGCCATCGAACCGGTGGCGAAACTCTACGGCCTCGGTTTCCTGCCTGTGTCACCGGAGCACTATGACTTTCTCGTCGTCGGGAGCCGGCGTGAGCGTCCGGCGGTGCAGGCGTTCCTCGCGGCGTTGCGTGATGAGAAGGTACGCGCGCATGTGCGCGCGCTCGGCATGGATCCCAGCGACGACTAAATTCTGCAGCACGGCCGGTTATACTGGACAGCATGATGCCGCATTTGATCAAACGTCTATGCATCGGTTTGGTATTGCTGCCGCTAACATTCAGTGTGGCGCAAGCCCAGTTGCGCGGCCATGGCGGGCCGGTGCGGGCGCTGGCTATTTCACCGGATGGCATGCACGCGGTGTCCGGCAGCTTCGACACGGCGGCGATCCGTTGGTCGCTTGCCGGCAATTCTGCCGAGCAAGTATTGCGCTTCCATGATGATGCGGTGAACGCGGTTACTTATCTAAAGGACGGACGCATCGCTACGGGAGGGGCGGACACGCACATCGCCATATGGACCCCCGGCCAACAGCAGCCTGACAAACTTCTCGACGGGCATACGGGTCCGATCGCCGCCCTCGCGGTTTCGCCAGACGGCGCTACGCTTGCCTCCGCGTCCTGGGACCACACGGTCCGGCTGTGGCCTTTAGGCGGTGGCGCGCCACGTGTGCTGGAAGGCAATACGCAGAACGTCAACGGCGTCGCTTTCTCGCCGGACGGAAAAACCGTGGTGAGCGCCGGCTATGATACGACCCTGCGCATCTGGCCGCTCGACGGCGGCAGTGCGAGCACCCACAACCTGCCGACGCCGCTCAACACGCTAGCCATTGCACCTGACGGCGAAATTGTCACCGCCGGTGCAACCGGCAAAATCTATTTCATGTCACCGAACGGCGAAGTCCTTGGTGAAGTAGAGGCCTCGCCCACGCCTATTATCGCCGTCGCCATCTCACCCGACGGTAACCTCGTCGCCGCTGCGGGAATCCGTGGCTCTGTGGCGGTGATCGAGCGCAAGACGCGCAAGCTCGCGCATACGCTGGTTGGCCCGGGCTTGCCGGTCTGGTCGGCGGCATTCTTTCCCGACAGTCGCACGTTATTGACAGGTGGCACCGATCGAATGATCCGCCGGTGGGATGCATCGAGCGGCGAGCCGGTTGGCGCGGTCGTGGTCGGCAAGCCCGAGGATCCGCTGGCAGCCTTTGCCGGCGACCATGGTGCCGAGGTTTTCCGCGCCTGTGTCGCCTGCCACACCTTGTCCTCTGACGAAGGCAACAAAGCCGGTCCAACGCTTTCCGGAATATTCGGGCGCCGCATTGCCACGTTGCCGGGCTATAATTTTTCGCCGGCGCTAAAGAAGCTAGACGTCGTATGGACGCCAGAGACGGTGTCGAAGTTGTTCGAGGTCGGGCCCGCGCAGTATACGCCCGGCACGAAAATGCCGGAGCAGACGATTGGATCGGCCGAGGATCGCAAGGCGCTGGTAGAGTTTCTCGCCCAGGCGACGAAGAAAAGGTAGCTAACTTTCGCCCTTTTCCTCGCGTTCGCGCAGATAGTCGTCGGTGGTGCGCACCCGCGGGCGCGCCGGTGCACCAAACGGATCGAATTGTTCTTCTGCCATTGCGACAACGCGGCAATCTTCGCACATCCGGATGACATCGAGCCGTTTCTTTGAGTCTTTATACATCCAGTGTTTGCCTTCGAGTTTAGCAATGACGCGCTCGACAGAACTCTTCACGCCGAACGGCTTGCCGCAGCGAATGCACTCAGCCGGCTCCTCCTGCTTGACGATGCGGCCCATGGCAGTGGCGGCGCGGAAGTCGATTTGCGGCTTCAGGCTGATCACCTTCTCCGGACAGGTTGCCTTGCACAGCCCGCATTGCACGCAGGCGTCCTCGGCGAAGCGCAGCATCGGCTGCTCAGGGTTGTCGGATAGCGCGCCGGTCGGACACGCCGATACGCACGACAGACATAATGTGCAGCCCTCGACATTGACCTCGACCGTGCCAAATGGCGCCCCTTCCGGTAGCGGCACGATGTCGACTGGCGCAGGCGCTGCCGCGTGCAACTCGCGCAGGGCGAGGCGCATCACCTCACGTTTGCGGCCGGTTGCGGAAAAAGTCGCTGGCTTGGCGGAACCATCCAGCGGAGCAATCGCGCGCAGCGTATCGCCGAGTGCATCAGGGTCGTCAGTTTCAATTGTTGCTACACGCGCTCCGTTGAAGCCAAGGCCGGCCAGGATCGGCTCAGCGAGCGCGACTGTCTTGTAAAGACCAGCAACGTCGTGGCGCGGCTTGGCGCGAGTGAGGAAGCGCACAGCGGAGGCACCATAGGCAATTGCCGCCGCAACTGCTTCCAGCCCGACTTGCGTCACTTCGTTTACCTCGACCGGCAGCACATTCGCCGGCAATCCGTCGCCGTGCCGCGCAAGCGCGTCGATCAATTCGCCGCCGTGTTCGGCATCGTGAAACATGACAACAGGCTGCTTGCCGCCGGCTTCGCGGTAGGCGGACAGCAGCGCCCGCAATTTGCGTAACAGCGCATCGGACGGCGGCAAGGCATAGGCGGCAGCGCCGGTCGGGCAAGCTGCAGCACATTGTCCGCATCCAGCGCAGATGTGTGCATCGATAGCGACATGATCGCCGGCAGGAGTGATCGCGCCGGTCGGACAGAGATCCAGGCAGCGGCGGCAGCCAACGATCTTCGAGCGCGAATGCGCGCACAGATCCTCAGTGAAGGCTATGTAGCGCGGCTTGTCGAATGTCCCGGTAAGATCTCGCGCCTTCAACACTGCGCGCAAGACCGCAGCAGGATCACCCGGGTCGGCGCGTAGATAGCCATCGCGCAGATCGGCGGCATTGAACAGTGACGGGCCGCCGGAGAGATCGATGAGAATGTCACAGCGCGACACTGCGCCATTGCGCGCCGGCCCGAATTCAAGCATGCCGCGCGAGGAGGGCCGCGGCGCGGCATATTCATCGACCGTGACCTCGAATGCGCCCAAGTAACCCTTGGCCGTACGGACCGAACCCTTCACCACTGGAAATTCGGTCACCCTCATCGGTGCGACCTCGGTTTCCGGTTTGATCAGCACGGTGACGTCGAGGTGCTCTTTGAGCAAATTGGCGGCTTCAATCACTTGCTCGTTCTTGCCGTAGAGGAGCGTAACGCCATCGCTAGCGAGCGGCACGAATGGAATTTCCGGCGCTGGTTCCGCGCTTGCAGCGATCAGCGCCACCATTTTGGGTCCAGCCTTGGTTGCATCTTTCGCCCAGCCGGCGGTCTCTCGGATATTGACGAAAGTGAGCGCTCCGCTGCCCTCAATCTCGCCGGCAATTTCGTCGAACAGCGGCGCTTCCTGAGTGCAAGCGACAGTAACCTGCTCGGCGCCCGCCGCGGCCTTGCGCAAGCGCTCAAGCTCGGCGCGGCAAAATTGGCGGCCTTCAATGACAACAGAGTCGCGGCAAGCGCGGCGCACCATTTCACCGTTGAGGGGCATGGTGTCTTCGCAGGAACAGATCAGGATGGTGCGCGGCCGTTCGGCCATCGGGCTCATTAACCTTTTTGCTTGTCCCGCCATTGCGAGGCAAAGCGCTTCCGGCCTTGCCTTTGCCGCGATCCTTGCAGCCGCGGGACTGGCCTCAGGATCTTCCAAGGCTATAATTATATGCATTCAAATAAGATAAGGTAGAGCAAGGACCGATGCCGCTTGAAACGGCCCGCCCACGAACGCCGCTCGCAACGGAACTGGCGTTGCCGCCGCCTTTCGCCGCCGTCCGCTTGCGTGAAGTGGGTGATGCCTTCGCGCATGCAATATCGATTGCTGCTGAACAGGGCGCCGGAACGCTGGTCTATGTCGGCCGTTTCGATCTCGCCGAATTCGCCTTGGTGCTGGAGCCGGAGGAGCCGCTGCTGAAAGCGCGGCGTGTGTTCTATGCCGGCATGGCGGCGCTTGCTGATGCGCTGGCCGCTCATGCGCAGCCGAACACCTCCATCACCATCGAGTGGCCGGATTCGCTTTTGGTCAATCAAGGCCTAGTTGGTGGTGGGCGGTTGGCATGGCCGCACGAGGTCGATGAAGAGCAAACTCCGCCATGGTTAGTGTTCGGCGGCATGATCCGCACAGTGTCGATGTCGGGACTGGAGCCCGGATTGAATCCGCTTGTAACAGCGCTCGAGGAGGAAGGCTTTACCGAAGTTATGTCCAGCCATCTGGTAGAAAGCTTCGCCCGCAATTTCATGCGCGTCGTCGATTCATGGCAGGAGAGCGGCTTCGGCGCAGTGGCGAAAAGTTATCTTGAACGGATGCCGCGCGAGCAGGGCGTGCGTCGCGACATCGACGAGGACGGTGACCTGCTGGTCCGCCGCATGGGCAAGGCCGATCTGGCGAAGCAAAAGTTTCTGCCACGGCTCGATCAACCAGGCTGGTTTGATGCCGCAGCCAGGGGACCGCGCACGTGAAACTCCTTCGCACCATTCGGCTCGATGCTTCGGATACGTTTGTATTCGAAAAGGCGGCCGAGCCAGGCGAATGGGCGGTCCCGGGTGCCTTTGCGTTCTGGAATCGTGACGCGGCCTCGCTGGAAGGCAAGGCACGTTCTGCGTTTCGCAGCGGCTTCCTTGGCATATCCACGCTCGGCTGGTCGACGCTGGTGCAAATCGTTGAAGCGAACGAGGACGATCGGCTTGCCTTGGTTGATACGCTGGCTAGACAACTGGTGGCGAATTTCGGCGCGCCTTCAACAAACGATGCGGTAGCGGCGGCAGAGGAAGAGGTTTCTTTCGCTGAATCGCTATGCACGCAGCCACAAGATACGCTGGTCGCGGTGTATCGCACGTTCGAAGACGGCGCCGTGCGAGAATCATTTCGTACTCTTCGTCCACGTAGCGGGCCAAAGCCGGCGCGGGCTTTCTCTTTCCTCGACGTCGAGGGCGAGGAAGAGCAACCGGGCGAGCAGGTCGATCTGATTACAATGGCCGACCGGGAGCGCAAATGAGAGACTTCTGGGTATCCAGCGGCCATCACCTGCTCGATCGCGACAAGGGCGGTGGACTGCGCGTCACCGATGAGTTTCTTAAACTGTATCTGGCGCGGCCGGAACTGCTGCCGCCACCGGACGCCTGCGTGGTAGAGCGCACGTTGCATGCTGCTCTGCTCGCCGATCCGCACTTGCCGGTTGTGGCATCGGACATCGCTGCCATCGCCGATTCGGACGCGCGCGAGAATTGGCAATTGCTAGCCGCGTTTCGAGATCATTTGCTGCGCCATAAGACGCTGGAAGGGGCTTACGCCGAGCTGACGCGAACCGGCGTCGGAGACCTTCCGCCGCTCTTCATCAACCAGCTTGTGCACGTAATCCTCCGTAACGCACTCGATGGCGTCGAGGATACACGTGTGCTGCGCGCTGCCGAATTGTTCTTCCGCACCCAACGCGTCACCTCGCACGAGGGCTCATTGATCGTGGCTGACGAGGAAACGATCGGCGGCATCAATATTGCCCCGGTGACGCCGCTGGTTTCGATGCTTGGCATCCCGCCGGGGGCTGAGATTGACATTATCAATGACAGCAATGCCGACAATTATTGGGACCGTAGCGACCAGTTTGACATGGCGCTCGATTTGACCGCCGGGCGCGAGGGGCTCGACGCCCTGGCGAAAGTTATGCAGCGCTGGATCGCACACCTGCTTAGCGTCGATGTAACGATCGAAGCGCTTGCGCAGCTGCATGACGTCAACCTCGCCTGGTATGTGGGACTCGACGCCGACGCCACCAGGATTGGCGACATGCTCTGGCGTGGCGAGGACATCGACGAGGCGACTATGGCGCGCGTGGTCGGGCTGTTCCGGCTCACTTTTCGCGATCCTTCGGTCATGCTCGACAAGGTCAAGGGCGAACCGGTCTATCTGATCCTGGCGATGACTTCCGACAACACAATCCGTATGAAGCCGCAGAATCTGTTGACCGGTCTGCCGGTCCGCCATCTGGAGGCGGTCAGTTGAGCGCGCTGCCACTTGCGACCATTTCCGTAGGCGTTCTGGTCGAGCGCACCAAAAGCGCAAGTCAGTGGGCTGACGTTCATTGGCGCCCAGTCGGTGTGCTGACAGGTGTTCCGGACACGCCGGCATGGACCAAGCTGTCCGATAACGGCGAGCGTGCAATGTTCTATGCAGGTGCCGCCCAGATCGAATTGTATCGGACAGAAACGGCCAATTATCGCGACAATCTGCGCTTGGAAACGCCGCTCGTGTGGATCATCCTGCGGCCGGTCGAAGGCGATACGCCGTACGAACTGGCGTCGGTCACCGCCGACCCCGCCGAAGGCGAGGCCATGACTGAAACCGGAACCAATCTGGTGGAGGCAGTGGTGATGCCAAAGCCGATGCAGGAAACGATTGCGGCCTTCGTCGCCGAGCACCATGTCGAGCAGGTGTTCGTGAAACGAAAGCGCGATCGCGCCAACCCTGAAGCATTGGCGCGCCGAGGGCCGCCAATACGCGAGGATCGCAAATGAACGATCCGGAAAATTTCATCAGCCGGTGGTCGCGTCGTAAACGCGAAGCTACCGATGAAAATGCACAGCCGGAAAAGACCGCCGCGGAAAAAACGCACGAGCCAACGGCACCTGCAGAGGGTGCAAATCAAGACGCGCCAGACTCCGGAACGGCAGCGCCACCGGTTCCTGAGTTTGATGTGAGCAGCCTACCGTCGATCGAATCGATCGATGCCGGTACCGACATCACAGCCTTCATGCAGCCAGGCGTGCCGGCGGCGCTGCGGCATGCGGCGCTTCGCCGCGTCTGGTCGGCCGATCCGGCAATCCGGAACTTTATGGGACCGAACGAGAACTACTGGGATGTTGCAGGCCTCGAGGGAGTTCCAGGCTTCGGCGACCTCGACCCGAATCTCGACATCAAGCGGCTTGTGTCGGAGGTGTTTGGCGAGCCCGCAACTGAAGGGGACAAGGCGGAATCTGCCAGCCCTGCGCAAACTCCTGAACGATCTGCACCGCTAGCAGCTCGTGCCGCCGGTGATGTTGCGGAATCACAGCATGCGCGACCGACCGACGACAGGTTACCGCATACCACCGAAAATGCTGCACCGCAAAATCAGCCGTCAACATCAAGCCTGCCGCAGAAGGTCGCCCGTCGTCACGGTGGCGCGATGCCGGAATGAAAATCGCGCAAGATTGTTCTTAGGTATAGCCTCAAGCTATTGACCCACGTTCCAGTGGGCCGTTACGCTTTCATTATTCAAAAGAAAGAAAAGCCTAAAGAAGAAAAGCCTGATGAGGGAGCCGGGGTTATCGGAAGCCATACGCGCCGCGGGCGGCGTTAGTGAGCTTGCGCGTCAGATCGGCATTTCCCAGCCCTCCGTCTCGAACTGGATGCGCGTTCCCGCCGAGCGGGTGGTTTCGGTCGAGACCGCCACCGGAGTCGATCGCGCTGTGCTGCGGCCGGATCTTTTCAGCGGAAACAGGATGGCCATCGACGACGTCGACGCCGCACGCGCGCAGGAATATGCCCTCTTGGCCACGCTGTTGACGCGTGCCCCAGATGCGCCGTTGCTGTCCAGGCTTTCCAAATTGCGTGCCGATGCCTCACCCCTCGGCTTGGCGCATGCCGCGCTTGCTGAAGCGGCCGAAAAGACAACTGTCGAAAGAGTCGAGCGCGAGTTTTTTGACCTCTTTATCGGTCTCGGCCGCGGCGAGCTGATGCCCTACGGCTCTTACTATCTTACCGGCTTTCTGCATGAACGCCCGCTGGCACGTCTGCGCGAAGATCTCGCCCGCATTGGGATCGCGCGTGCCGAAGGCGTGGTCGAACCAGAGGATCACGCAGGCATTCTCTGCGAGATCATGTCGGGCCTTGCGAGCCGCCAGCTGCCAGCGCCGCCGGATTCTGACCGCATGATCTTCGACAAACACATGGCACCCTGGATCGGACGTCTCTTTACCGATCTGGAAAACGCTGAAGCTGGGGATTTCTACAAGCGGCTGGGTACGCTCGGCCGGGTCTTCATGGACATTGAAGCGGAAGCCTTCGATATGCCGGCTTGAGGCAGACGAAGGGGTTCGTGAACGAATTCGAGGAGGGAACGGCGATGAAACAACAGGATAAAGCAAAGCTAGGCCGTCGCGACTTCCTGCGCGCGATGGGCGCTGGGGCGGGTTTGGCTGTGACTACCGCCGCACCACTTGTCACCGAGGCCGCCGCTTCCGAGTCGGACGCAGAAAAGAAGAAATCACGTTACCAAGCGAATTCGACCGACGTGCAGACCTTCTACAAGGTCAACCGTTATCCGAGCTGAGGGAGGCTGAGCCGTGTTGATCAAAAGAACAGAGCGCCAGACGCGTCGCAGCAACCTCGCAGCGGCAGTCGGCAGTCAATTGGGCGTTGGTCTCGATCGTCGTAGCTTCCTGCGCCGCTCCGGTCTTGTCGCCGGCGGCCTTGCAACAATCGGTGCTTTGCCGCTCGCCAGCGTGCAAAAAGCGGAAGCCGCCGGCCCCAATGTGGCCGGCGCGACCATCCGCAAGAATATCTGCACGCATTGCTCGGTCGGCTGCACCGTGCTCGCCGAAGTGTCGAACGGCGTGTGGATCGGTCAGGAACCAGGCTGGGATAGCCCGATCAACCGCGGCTCGCATTGCGCCAAGGGCGCGGCAACCCGCGAGATCGTACATGGAGATCGCCGCCTGCGCTATCCGATGAAGCTGGTTGACGGCCAATGGACGCGCATTTCCTGGGACGTCGCGATCAATGAGATCGGCGACAAGATGAACGAGATCCGCGGCAAGTCGGGCGCGGAATCGGTATACTGGTTGGGTTCCGCCAAATTCACCAACGAAGGTTCCTACCTGTTCCGCAAATTCGCAGCTTTCTGGGGCACGAATTCGTGCGACCATCAGGCGCGCATCTGCCATTCGACCACCGTCGCTGGCGTGGCCAATACATGGGGCTACGGCGCGATGACCAACAGCTACACCGACATCCGTAACTCAAAAACGCTCCTGTTCCTGGGCGGCAATCCCGCTGAGGCGCATCCGGTGTCGCTGCAGCATCTCCTCGAAGGCAAAGAGCTAAACCGCGCCAATTTCATCGTCTGCGATCCGCGCATGACACGCACTGGTGCTCACGCGACAGAATATGTGCGACTACGACCCGGCACGGACATTCCGGTGATCTATGGCATGCTCTGGCACATCTTCAAGAACGGTTGGGAAGATAAGCAATTCATCGAACAGCGCGTTTACGGCATGGACGACATCCGCAAGGAGGCCGAAAAGTACACACCCGAGGAAGTCGAACGCATCAGCGGCGTGCCGGGCGAGCAGCTCAAGCGCGTTGCCGAAAAATTCGCCAAAGAACGACCTTCTTGCCTCATCTGGGCCATGGGCCAAACGCAGCACACTGTGGGCACTGCGAACGTGCGGGCGAGCTGCATTCTGCTACTGGCCACCGGAAACGTCGGCGGTCCGGGTAGCGGCGCCAACATTTTCCGCGGCCACACCAACGTTCAGGGCGCCACCGACCTCGGCGTCGACGTCGTCACGCTGCCGCTCTACTACGGCTTGATCGAGCCAGCGTGGCGGCACTGGAGCCGCGTGTGGGAAGTCGATTTCGACTGGCTGAAGTCGCGTTTCGACACGCCGGCGATGATGAACACCCCCGGCATCCCATCGACGCGCTGGCACGACGCGACGCTGCTGGCTAAGGAAGACGTGGCACAAAAGGACAATCTGAAGGCCATGATCGTCATGGGCCACGGCGGCAACACTGTGACCCGCATGCCGAATGCGGCGAAGGCACTTGAAAAGCTCGATCTGCTGGTCGTCGCCGACCCGCATCCGACCACCTGGGCGGTGCTCAGCGAGCGCAAGAACGGCACTTATTTGCTGCCGGTTGCCACCAGCTACGAAACCAACGGTTCACGCACGGCGTCCAACCGCGCGCTCCAGTGGGGCGAACAGATCGTCAAGCCGATCTTCGAGTCCAAAGACGACCTGGAGATCATGTATCTCCTCGCTAAAAAGCTCGGCTTCGACGACAAGATGTTTAAGAACATCAAAGTCACCAACAATCTGCCTGAGGCCGAAGATCTCCTGCGCGAGATCAACCGTGGTGGCTGGTCAACCGGCTACTGCGGTCAGTCGCCGGAACGCCTGAAATCGCATATGGCGCATCAGGCGGACTTCGACATGCGCACTCAGAAGGCCACCACCGGTCCGAACAAGGGCGACTTCTACGGACTTCCGTGGCCATGTTGGGGTACGCCAGCGTTCAGACATCCCGGCACGCCTATCCTCTACAACACGAACCTGTCGATCAAAGAGGGTGGCGGCACGTTCCGCGCCCGTTTCGGTGTTGAGCGCGAGGAGAAACTGCCGGACGGCACCAGCCGCAAGGTTAGCCTGCTCGGCAACGGCTATTACTCCAAGGATTCCGAGATCAAGGACGGCTATCCGGAGTTCACCTACGGTGTGCTCAAGAAGCTCGGTTGGGACAAGGATCTCACCGAAGCCGAGCTTGCCATTATCAACAAGGTCAATCCGACTACGCCGGATGCAGTGTCATGGGCAATCGACCTGTCCGGCGGCATCCAGCGCGTCGCGATCGAGCATGGCTGCATCCCGTATGGCAACGGAAAGGCGCGGGCGAATGCTTTCGGCTTGCCCGACGCCATTCCGACCCACCGCGAACCGATCTACACGCCCCGGCCGGAGCTGGTTGCCAAATATCCGACGCTACCTGACGCCAAGCAGTTCCGCGTACCCAACATAGGCTTCACCGTGCAAAAGGCGGCGGTAGACAATGGTATCGCCAAACAGTTCCCGTTGGTCCTCTCATCCGGCCGGCTGGTCGAATTTGAAGGTGGCGGCGAGGAAACCCGGTCCAACAAGTGGCTGGCCGAGTTGCAGCAAGACATGTTTATCGAGATCAATCCTGGCGATGCCGCCGATCGTGGCATCAAGGACGGCGCGTGGGTCCTGGTCTCCGGCGCCGAAATGCCAAGCGGAAAAGTCTGCCGCATGAAGGCTCTCGTTACTGAACGCGTTGGCAAGGGGGTGACTTGGTGTCCGTTCCACTTCGCCGGCTGGTTCATGACCGAGGACCAACGCGGCAAGTATCCCAAGGGCGCCGATCCGATCGTGCTGGGCGAGAGCGTGAACACGCTCACCACTTACGGCTACGACCCGGTGACCGGAATGCAAGAACCCAAAGCCACCCTCTGCCAGATCAGGGCGGCGTAAGGAGGAAATGTCATGGCTCGAATGAAATTCCTCTGCGACGCCGACCGTTGTATCGAATGCAACGCCTGCGTCACGGCCTGCAAGAACGAACACGAGGTACCATGGGGTATCAATCGCCGGCGCGTCGTCACCATCAATGACGGCAAGCCTGGCGAGCGCTCAGTCTCCATGGCCTGCATGCATTGCACCGACGCACCATGCGCGGCGGTCTGCCCGGTCAACTGCTTCTACACCACAGCGGACGCCGTAGTGCTGCACTCCAAGGATCTGTGCATCGGTTGCGGCTATTGCTTCTACGCATGCCCATTTGGTGCGCCACAATATCCAAAGGTTGGCAATTTCGGTTCGCGCGGCAAAATGGACAAGTGCACTTTCTGCGCCGGCGGCCCGGAAGTCGATTTCAGCAAGGAGGAGTTCGAGAAATACGGCGCGAACCGCCTTGCCGAAGGCAAGTTGCCGCTGTGCGCCGAGATGTGCTCGACCAAGTCGCTGCTCGCCGGTGACGGCGACGTCATTGCCCAAATCTACAAGGAGCGCGTATCGAAGCGCGGTTACGGCTCCGGTGCATGGGGCTGGCAGACAGCCTATCGCGAGTCGATCGCGACCTGATGACTATTGGCGGCGCGCGGGCAACTTCGCCTGTCGGGCAACAAGAAACTTGGGATAAGGGGAGAGGATGCCATGGCGAAGCTAATTCAACGCGCCCGCTTCATCGTCGGCGCTCTCGCGCTCGCACTCGTTGTCGCGGTGGCGACGCCGGTCTCGGCGCAACAGGGAGGCGCCCCCGTCAACCCAACTGCCAGCGCCGTAAAGGAGCAGCAACTGCTCAACGAGCTCAGCAGGATCCAGGGCCGTGGCACCATCCCGGACGTAAAGTCCTACGTGCTCGAGCACCCTGCCGGCCGCGAGTGGAGGCAATGGCACGAGGTGACGCTGCGCTGGATTGGCGCCATCGCCGTGCTCGGCGCGCTCGCGCTGATCGTCATCACCTATCTGTGGCGCGGCATGATTAAAATTAAGGGCGGCCGCTCCGGGCGCACGATCGTGCGCTTCACGGCTTTCGAGCGCTTCGTACACTGGATGACGGCCTCCTGCTTCATCATCCTGGCGCTCTCCGGCCTTAACATCACCTTCGGCAAGCCGCTGCTGCTGCCATTGCTCGGACCCGAGGCCTTCACGACTTGGTCGGAATTGGCGAAATACGCGCACAACTTCCTCAGCTTCCCCTTCACCATCGGTGTGGTGCTGGTCTTCCTGATCTGGATCGGCGGCAATATCCCGAACAGCGCCGACGTCGAATGGTTCAAGCGCGGCGGCGGCATCTTCAGCGATGATGACCCGCCGGCCGGCCACTTCAACGGCGGTCAAAAGGCGATCTATTGGATCGTCGTGCTCGGCGGCGGCGCTTCGGCGGTGACCGGCTATTTGCTGCTGTTCCCGTTCTACGGCACCGGAATTTCCGGCATGCAGCTCGCCGAAGTCGTTCACGCCACCGTTGCCATGCTGTTCATCGCCGCCATGCTGGGGCACATCTACATCGGCACCATCGGTATGGAAGGCGCCTTTGAGGCCATGGGCGAGGGCACCGTAGACGTAAATTGGGCAAAGCAGCACCACAGACTGTGGCTCGAGGAGGAAAAGCAGCGCCGCCCGAAGGGTGCGCGAGCCCAGCCCGCCGAATAGCTTGGGTTGAAACCTCTAAGCGTAACGCCCGGCTTCAAGGCCGGGCGTTTTGCTATAAGGGGCCATGCGCATTATCGGTCTCGCCGGCTGGAGCGGCTCGGGCAAAACCACGCTGATCACCAAGTTGATTCCGCATCTGATCGCCCGCGGGGTCACGGTGTCCACGCTCAAGCACGCCCATCACGGCTTCGATCTGGACCAGCCGGGCAAGGATTCATTCTTTCACCGTGCCGCCGGCGCGACCGAGGTCATCATTTCATCGGCCAAGCGCTGGGCGATCCTGCACGAATTGCGTGAGGAGCCTGAATGGGACTTGCGAGCGCTCGTTGCCAAGATGTCCCGGGTGGATCTGGTACTGGTTGAGGGCTTCAAGCGCGATGCCTTTCCCAAACTGGAAATCCATCGCGCCGCCAACGGCAAGCCGCTTATTCATCCTGATGACCCGCATATCGTTGCGATCGCCTCAGACGCTGCATTGCCGCAAGCGAGAATTCCGGTAATCGATCTCAACGACATCGAAGCGATAGCCGACCTCTTGCTCAAGTGCGCCGTGTCGGTCGGCGCCGCGGCCGCTATTGCAAGGAGCGGGTGATGGCACAGCTCACCGACGACTGCTTCACTTTTTCGGGCCCGCTGTTGCGGCTCGATGAGATGGAGCGGCTACTCGGTGAGCGCATTGCGCCGGTTGCCGAAACGGAGCGTATAGCGCTGCATGGCGCACGCGGCCGCGTTATCGCCGACGATGTGAAAGCGCCGATCGATTTGCCGCCGTTCGACAATTCCGCCGTCGATGGCTATGCGGTGCGGCACGCAGATCTGCGCTCTGATGGCAACACCACGCTGGCGATTTCGGGCAGACTCACGGCCGGGGCGCGTACGCAGATCGCACTTAATTCCGGGCAAACCATTCGTATTTTCACCGGCGCGGCCATGCCCAAGGGCGCCGACACAGTTTTCATGCAGGAAGACGTCACGGTCGAAAACGATCATGTGACAGTGCCAAAAGGATTGAAACTCGGCGCGAACCGCCGCCTTGCCGGAGAGGATGTGCGTGCCGGCGCCGTGGTGTTGTCCGGTGGGACGGTGCTGGAGCCGCAACACATCGCGCTCGCCGCTGCGCTCGGGCTGACCGAAATCGTGGTGCGGCGGCAACTCAAGGTCGCGATCTTTTCGACCGGCGACGAAGTCGTGGAGCCCGGCTTGGTTCGCGGCGGCGCTGCGATCTATGATTCCAACCGCTTTTTGCTCACGGAATTGCTGGAGCGGCTCGGCGCGATTGTCACCGATCTCGGAATCCTCGCGGACGATCCAGAAAAACTATCACATAAATTGCGTCAAGCGGCGGCCGGACATGATCTCATTGTGACTTCGGGTGGGGTATCGACCGGCGAGGCGGACTATGTGCGCAATGCGGTCGAGCGTATTGGCAATCTCGTGTTCTGGCGTGTCGCTATCAAGCCAGGCCGGCCGGTCGCGCTTGGTGTGATCCCGGTAGCGTCCGGACACGCAGCGGCATTCGTTGGATTGCCGGGCAATCCAGTTGCGGTGTTCGTGACATTTGTGCGCGTGGTGAAGCCGCTGCTGCGACGACTTTCCGGAGCGCGGCCGGACAAGGTGGTACCGCTGCCGGTACGCGCGGCTTTCGCCTACAAGAAAAAGAAGGACCGCCGCGAATATGTGCGTGTGGCGCTCAAGCGCGGCACCGACGGCGAGATCGAGGCGGTCAAATACCCACAGGATGGGGCGGGCATTCTCACGTCGCTGACGGAGACGGACGGGCTGCTAGAATTTCCAGAAGATGTGACGGCAATTGAGCCGGGCGCTCGCGTCGGCTTCCTCTCCTATGCGTCGCTTATCGGCTGACGACCGGACCTTACGCGCCGAGCCGCACGGCGCTCGTGGTGAACGCCTTATCCACCGGCTCCTGGATGCTGTTGAGCCCCGCAGCGCCAATCACGGCGACGACGATGGCGACCACGCACGCTACGATGAAGGTCTTCATTGAATTGGCTCCTCTCCCAAACCCACAGTTTATAGCAGATCTGGAATCGCCGCAGCGGCGATCAAGAATCGCGTAAGCTTCAAGAATGCTGCAGCGCAATGCGTTCGGCGCGAGCAGCATCTTCCGGCGTATTGACGTTGAAAAACGGATCGATCGGCTGATCCGGCCAATCGGCAATTGCGACCCCATGCCGCGCCGTCCAAATCTCGATCTTGCGCATATGTTCCTCGATCAGCGCCTTGCGCAAATCTTCGCGTAGCGCCAGCGGCCACAGGCCCACCACCGGATGACGCCATTCGCCGGAGCGCGCGCAGGCGAGCGGCACGCCCGCGCCCATCTTGCGGCGAGCTTGATGCAAGCGTTCGACAAGATCATCAGGCAGGAAGGGGCAATCGCCGGGGACGCTGACGATCCACTCAACTCCGCTCTTCTGCTTCGCCAGCCAGTCGAGACCGGCAAGAATCCCAGCCAGCGGGCCGGCGAAATCCGGCATGGTGTCGGGCACAACAGTGAGGCCGGTATCGGCGAAACGCTCTGGATCGCCATTGGCGTTGATGATGATGCCGGTGCATTGTCCAGATAGCGTCGCCAGCACGCGGTCGAGGATCGATACCCCACCGATTTCAATCCGCGCTTTGTCGCCACCGCCCATGCGCCGCGCAAGCCCGCCGGCGAGCACCAGGCCGAGAGTCGGGCGATAGTTAGTCGTCATGCACCGCCGCTTTACGCCGGTGCTTGGCGCTTTCCTCTTCAACTGAGGAGAGGTCCTGGTCGAACACGATGCGGCGCTCGCCCGCAAGCGCGACAAAGCGCTTGCCGCGCGCACGTCCGATCAAGGTCAAATTCGCTTTGCGCGCCAGCTCGACGCCCCAGGCGGTGAAGCCTGACCGCGAAATAAGAATCGGAATACCCATGCGCACTGTTTTGATCACCATCTCCGAGGTGAGCCGCCCGGTCGTGTAAAAGATTTTGTCCACTGGCGAAATCTTCTTCTTAAACATCCAGCCGGCGATCTTGTCGACCGCGTTGTGGCGGCCAACGTCTTCCATATAAACCAGTGGTTCGTCGCGCTGTGCCAGCACGCAACCGTGAATGGCGCCGGCCTCGAGATAGAGCGACGGTGTTGTGTTGATCTTGTGAGTGAGTGCATAGAGCCATGAGGTGCGTAGTTCCGCCTTCGGCAGCGAGACATTCTCCAACGCTTCCATTAGGTCGCCGAATACAGTGCCTTGTGCGCAGCCTGACGTCTGCACCTTCTTTTTCAGCTTCTTTTCATAATTTGTTTTGCGCTTGGTCCGAACCACGACCACAGAGAGCTCTTCGTCATAATCAACACCCGTGACGACGTCATCCGGTTTCAGCATGTTCTGGTTGAGCAGGTATCCGATCGCCAGATATTCCGGATAGTCGCCTATGGTCATCGCGGTGACAATTTCCTGACTGTTGAGGAAAATCGTCAGCGCGCGCTCGACGGTGACCGAGGTCTCGATGCGCGCTCCGGTTTGATCGATGCCGGTGACGCGCTCGGTCAGCCGCGGATCGAGTGGGTCGGGCCGGATGATGTAGCTGTCGCGATCTTTGCTC
>JBARNC010000188.1:0-5039 GCA_049802775.1 Pseudolabrys sp.
AGATAATCGTCGCGCGCCTGCCTTGACGGGAGTTGCGCTGCGTACCTAGCTATTTCATTCGCCCACATGACGATTTTGTTGGTCAGGTCCTCGGGCATGATCGCTGCATTCGATCAACACTAAAATGGAGTCGGAAGGTGCAAGAGTTCAAGGGAACCACACGCGACGGTGATGAAGGCGCCGCCGAGACCGGCACGACCCGTGCAATCGCTCGCCTGCCGGGTCTCGACATCGAGATCATGCACAGGCGCGCGGTCGAGGGCGACGCTGAGCAGATTTCGATTAATCTCAGGGCGGTGCCGTCGTTCGAGGCCTTCGGCCGCGCGCTCGAACTAGCCAACCCATTCGCGTTCTGGGCGCAGGCCGCGCAGCTCGCCTGGCTGCCGTGGCTCGAGACCGCGCGTGCGCTAGCGCCGCCTTGGGCGCTTGTGCCATGGCTGCCGCGGCCGAGCGGCGATGTTACGTCGCACTCCGCGCAGGAGCGGGACTCGCTTGGCTCAGGACCGTGTACACCCGGTTGAGCGGCACCAATGATCGCGGTCCGTTCCGACCGGAACGAACCCGCAATTTTCCGGTAGCCGCAAACGAAACCGCAGCGGATATGCTTTGCTGCGCTCTGTATCCGCGGATACAGACCTTCCCATCGACTGATCTTCATCTGCATGGAGGGGGCCTCGTCTCAAACAGGCGGCGTGACAGCGGCGGGCCCTGCCACAAAGAATCAGGGCATCAAATCGAGCGTTGCCGGAATACTCAAACGATAGAGAGCGACAATCTCGCGCCAAGTCAGTCGATTGGTAAAACGCCCGCACATTTGCGTCCCTTTAATAGCATCCATGGGATTGCCTTGGCTTGCCCCATCGTTGTGGCCTTTCAGCGCGAACGAACATCAAGCTGCGCCGCGTTGCTAAAGGTGCCTCATGGCCCCTTATACGTTGGTAGTAGCCAGCGATACGCACGCTGAATTTTCTGAATCCTCGAAGTGCTGTCCGATGAGGCACAAAAACGATGGTAAGGAGCAGTGATGAAATTTCCGATCGTCGCTTCGCCTAGCGCCGCGCTTAACGATGCGGAGGCCTTTCAAGAACACCGTGCCGAAGCGGCAGCCTACGAGCGTGCGGTCCGCGAGTATGCGCAGGGCGCACTCCATGAGGAGAACCTGTGGCGCACCCTTGCGGGACTAGGTTTTGGTGTCGATGAAATTGAGTGGCATGTCGACAATCCCGGCAAGCGAATGTCACAGGAGGCCGTCTAGGTCGCGACATGACAACCCGCATTAAATACCTGTCAGCGACCCACTAGTTGGATCGGGAGGGAGTGCTCACCTATGCGTATCAATCCCCTTATCGTGCCGCTGACCGCCGCAACCGTCGCGGTGCTGACGCTTGGGCAAGCCGCCCATGCCGACCTTCTGATTAATGTCGACAAATCCGCCCAGCGTATGACTGTCACGGTCAATGGCGAGAAACTTTACGACTGGCCGGTGACGACCGGGGGACGCGACTATGACACGCCGAGCGGCACGTTTAAGCCGTTCCGCATGGAGATCGACCACTACAGCGACGAGTACGACAACGCGCCGATGCCGTATTCGATCTTTTTTACCCAGACCGGCAACGCAATCCATGGCACCTACGAGCAGCGCAATCTTGGCCGTGCAGTGTCGCACGGCTGCGTGCGGCTGTCGGTAAAGAACGCCGCTACGCTGTGGAATCTGGTAAAGCAGGAGAAGATGGCTAACACCAAGGTGGTGCTGAGCGGTGCGATCCCCGATGCCGGACCAGTGGCGCGTGCCCGGCCGATGCCGCTGACTGCAAATAACCCAACCGGTGCACCGATGCCACTGGCCGCAGATGAACCACGCTATGGTGCATCGTTGCCGCAGTACCAGCCGCGCTACGACAATCGGCCGCCGCTGCCGTTCCCATTCTTCTTCGGGCGCTAGGCACGATCTAAGCAGCGGCCCGTTTTTTCCGGTCATCTCAAGCGATTGCCAAAGACCTGCCGTATCAGTAGGTGCGTTACCGTCGTGTTGGTGTTGTTTGGCCGTTGCAGACCTTTGGCGTCTGCTTTGACACACAGTCTCAATTACTGACCACCGGTCAGAAACCGTGGTGAATGACGATATCCAGCCGTCAACTTCCTGCCTTCTGGCTCGCGACGCGCTGCCGCACAGTCGCGCCCGCCTCGTACCAGCCACGGGTACTATTCACAATCTTCACCACCGAAAGCATGACCGGCACCTCGATTAGGACGCCGACCACAGTCGCCAGAGCCGCGCCGGAGTTGAACCCGAAAAGGCTGATCGCTGCGGCGACGGCCAACTCGAAGAAGTTACTGGCCCCGATGAGCGCAGACGGCGCTGCTACGCAATGCGCCTCGCCTGTTGCGCGATTCAGAAGATAAGCGAAACCTGAATTGAAATAGACCTGAATGAGTATCGGCACGGCCAGCATTGCGATGATGAGGGGCTGCGCCAGTATCTGTTCGCCCTGAAAGCCGAACAAGAGCACCAGCGTGGCCAGCAGTGCCACAAGCGAAACCGGCTGTAGTGTAGATAAAAGGCGCGTGAGTGCCGCACTTCCGCCGTTTGCGATCACGCTGTGCCGAATGATCTGCGCAATAATGACCGGCACCACGATGTAAAGGACGACCGAGAGTAGCAACGTCTCCCACGGCACAGTGATCGCGGACAGGCCGAGCAGCAGTCCGACGATGGGCGCGAAGGCAAACACCATGATGACATCGTTGAGCGCAACTTGGCTCAGCGTAAAATGCGGCTCTCCGTCCGAAAGGTTGCTCCAGACGAACACCATCGCCGTGCAGGGCGCGGCGGCGAGCAGGATGAGTCCGGCGATGTAACTGTTGATCTGGTCAGCAGGCAGATACGGCTTGAACAGCCAACCGATGAAGAGCCAGCCCAACAACGCCATCGAGAAAGGCTTCACGGCCCAATTGATGAAAAGGGTAACCCCAATACCCCGCCAATGCTCTTTAACCTTGGATAAGGCCGCAAAATCGATCTTCACCAGCATAGGAATAATCATCAGCCAAATAAGGACTGCCACCGGCAGATTGACCTTTGCAACCTCGAACGAACCGATGACTTGGAACGCGGTGGGGAAGAATTGGCCAAGAGCGATGCCAAGAATGATGCATAGGGCGACCCAAACGGTGAGATAGCGCTCAAAAGTGGACATGATCAGACTTCCTCTGGGGTAAGTCCCAACGGCTGCGCGGTTAAGAAAGGCGACCGATGTTCTAAGCGCCGCTGGTCACAACTTTTGTATTCATGTGGCCAATTTCATGGAGCTTATTTTGCAGACTGAGCTTGTCGAGACCACGGATCGGTAGCGCCGTGAATATGCCAATGCGCTGGAAGAGCATCCGGTAAGCATCCTTGAAGGCAAGCGCGATTGCTGCCTCTGAGCCGCGAGCCTCGGCAGGATCGGGGACACTCCAATGCGCGGTCATCGGCTGACCTGGCCATACCGGACATGCTTCGCCTGCCGCGTTGTCGCAAACGGTGAAAACAAAATCGAGTGGCGGTGCGCCGGGTTTGGCGAACTCGCTCCACGACTTCGAGCGAAAGCTAGACGTATCGTAGCCTAGTCCCTGCAATAGCTGGATCGCGTTTGGGTTGACTTGGCCCTTCGGCTGACTGCCAGCGCTATAGGCTCGAAATTTTCCCTGCCCGAGCTTGTTCAAGATCGCTTCGGCCATGATCGAACGAGCCGAATTGCCGGTGCAGAGGAATAGCGCGTTGAATGGTCTATCGGCCATGACTACGCCGCGCAGCAAGCCGAGGCTGTGTCAGTGATCGGCTCCGCGGCCGGTTCGCAACAATCTGGTCCACAGCAAGCCGTGGCGTGCGCAACGCGAGCGCCTTTTTCAACGCTATCGCCGTAGTGAATACTTTCACCGGTCGTGAAGAAGGTTTCCCACGAGATGCCTGCCGGATCATTGATCCAAGATTTTTCGGACTTGGCATAGCAACAGGTGGTTTTGCCTTCCTCTAGGATGTCGCCGCCCGCTTTGCGAAGTCGTCCATAGACTTCTTGCAACTCACTTTCGCTCTCGACTTGGATGCCAAGGTGGTCGAGGCCGGGTTCGCGACCGCGTGTCGAGATTGCAAAGTTCATGCGTGGATCATCGAGCATCCACTTTGCGTAGTCGCCCTTCACCACTGTCGGCTTCGTGGCAAACAGCGCCGAGTAAAAGCCGATGGCGTTATTGATGTTTGGGACTGAGACGTGAACGTGCATCCGCTTCATGATGCGAACTCCTTCGGATTGGGTACTTTGGACCGCTTTGCTCGCGCGGACTTGCCTGCTGCCGGGGTGCAAGACGCACCTTGGCAGCAGTTGTCTGTGAGGAAGCCGATTAGGTCGTTCATGACCTCGAAGCGAGCCGCGTAGATCATCGAGCGCCCGTCGCGCCGCACGGTAACAAGGCTCGCTTCCCGTAGGCGGTCGAAATGGAACGTGAGGTTATTTGGAGCTAAATCGAGCGCGTCAGCAACTTCGCCAGCGGGCATGCCCTCTGGCCCGGCCTGCACCAGCAGGCGAAACACATCGAGTCGATTTTCCTGCGCCAAGGCCGATAAAGCGGTGATTGCATCGGCATTTTTCATATTTCAACAAGGATCGAAATGTTCGGCGGAAGTCAAGAATTATTTCAGCAAATATTGAAGCGTTAGGATCGCACCCGCATCGCAAAATGTCCGCTTATGCCCCAAAAGGGACAAATGCAAAACTACGTTGATCCACGTCAATGCCCTGCATAACGGCTCAACACATCATGTCCTTACCTGCAATACAAAAGTTGGCGAAAGTCATGCAGCCGAAGCATCACAGACCCGAGGATGATCCGGAGCCCGGCACGCCGGGCACGGGCGAGGACGTCTGCCCTGACTGCAAGGGCACCGGAAAGCAGGTAGATAAGCAGACGGGCAAGCGCAGCGACATAGACTGCGAACGCTGCGACGGGACCGGGATCATCACCGAAGCGATTGGTTAGAGAAAGTTAGAACGCGAAGT
>JBARNC010000189.1:0-5064 GCA_049802775.1 Pseudolabrys sp.
CTGCCACTGAGTTTGCGCAGAAAGCAAGCAACGCCAAAGATTTCCAAGACTTCTGGCGGATTCAGACAGAGTTTATGCACGCGCAATGGAGGGCGTTCACTGAGCAGACGAAAAAGCTATCCGAGTCAGCGACTAAAAGTGCAACGGATGTGATGAAAGGGTCTACTTAGGCGAGTTGTTTGCTGACGCCTCTTACGATGGACGCCATGAAGCGTTTTTACGAACCCGATCTAACAACCAATCCCGATAGTCCATTTATACGCGACGGCAACGGCAAACTTGTGCGCCGCTCTTACTGGATGGATATGGATGATCGGACGTTTGTAATGGTGATGACAAAGGGTATTGGTGCACATTTAACAAACGACGAGAAACGGGCGCACCTGGCAGACCTGCGTCGTGAGCATCTCATCGATCAAATATGCGTTCAGGAGATACTTCCTCCCGAAAAGTAACGTTGCCACTAAAAATAAAGATGAACCCAGATACAAGTAACAGGTTGGGCGGGTGATTGTGGGGAAGAAAAGACGGTACGAACCCCCCTTGGCTTTTCATTTCGACGTGATGTCTATTTTTAATAGCTAATCGCTCGGTTTAGTGCCGTTTCGCCTCCCCTTATGGGACGGTGTGTGGGTATCCGAAGTTAAGCCGGACAAGCCTATTTAAATAATTAAAGGACGACCCGTTCCGGCTTCATCTGATCCGCTTTCAAGCATGACCACGTTGCCTCTCAACAATCCTTTGCTGAGCAACGCTGTGATCAACATTCGTCTATTTATTCTCCCTGACCGACCCGGCATTCGTCGTGTATGGCGTCGATGCCGACAAGAAGCCGCGAGCTGCCCGGTTTGATGACAGCCAGCCGAAGCTGGTCGCCAAAGCCGCCGAGCTGATGGGCTTGAAGCTGTACGAGGTCAATTCGCCTGCCGTTGCTGCCCTGGCGAAAAAGCTGCCCAATGGCCGGTTGTATGCGAACGGCAACGGGTTCGTGCCGCCGGTTCGGCGAGACCTTTACACAACGCTCGCTGCGGTGATTGCCCAAGCAAGCCGGAACGGCGGAGCCCAAGCTGCCGGTGGCGCGGCGGCCGAAGCTGGCTCGCCTGGACTGCCGCGCAGCTGGGACGAGATCGGGCCGGGCCACCTGGTCATCGCCAGCGAAGGGCCTGGGAATGGCTGGTGGGACGCGATTGTCGTCGAGGTGAACGGCGACATGCTCACTTTGAATTGGCGCGATTACCCCTGGCAACCAAATTTCGTCCAGCATCGGTCCGCCGTCGCGTTGATCAAGCCTGCCCAGTAAGGAGTGTGAACTGTGGCTCAGGCTCCAATCGCTCGGCCTGAGCCACAGCTACAGCCACGCCTGACCTGAACACACACCGGAGCTTTGTCATGGATACTAAGACGGCGCGCATTCGCGCCCTCAATGACGAACTGCGTCAGCGCCTTCCCCGCGGCATTGCCGTCATGACGCCTGGCGTTGCGGCGCTCGGCCAAGTCGCCATCGACCGCATCATCAAGACCATCGCGGTGTTCGACGACTTCTGTCATGCCAACGACCCCTACGAAGAGCACGACTTTGGATCGTTCGAGGCCGACGGTCAGAGGATCTTTTTCAAAATCGACTACTATGACAAAACCTTGACGTACCACTCACACGACCCGTCAGACCCTTCCGTGACCGAGCGCGTGATCACGATCATGCTGGCGGAGGAGTATTAAGTTCATAAAACACGCCGCGTGGCATGTCCGCTTTACCCCCAAAAGCGGACATTGATCAGCGGCTCCGGAATGTCCGCTCTGTGCCAAAAGCAGACATGACCGCCCTCATTCAAGCACCTTAGCGACCAAACAGGAAAAACGGATTCGGCAGCGCCCGCCTATTGTAATAGTCCCGCTGATAGTCGCCGCGCCGAGGCGTATTGCCAGTTTGGACCTCCCAATTGCCTCGGGAAAAAAAGAAGCCGGTGTCGCTCCGGACGTCGTCGCTCGCAAAGTTGCCATCGATGGTAGGCTGGCGCGTTATAAACCCGCCCTGAGGTTGGTTGCTCAGCACCGCGACAAATTCGGTGCGATAGTTGGTCTCGCTACTCAGCGGCTCGTCCGAAACGACGATCGAGGAGCGCGGCAAGGCGCTCTGCGCGATTCGATCGAGCACGTCCTGCGGGATGGTGATGCGGTCGAGCGCGTTCTTGGCTTCATCCCCGTTGTCGATCGTGACTGCGGTCCAGCGCAGGCCCGCGTCGTTGCGCGCCATCGCAGTGAACACATGCGTACCGATCGGTTTGTCGGGATTGCGGATCGTGATCGGAACCTCGATGGTCGCGTCGAATACCTCACCCCCGTCCGGCCAGCGTTTATGTGTGTTGCGTCGAACGTAAAGCTTCTGCGTTGCGCGGCTGATGAAAATCGAGATCGGTTCGAGCGCGAGCTTGGCTTCGTTCGCTGCCTTGGCGGTGGCAACCTTCTTGATCTCGGCCGCCTTCACGGCGTCCTTTGCGGCTGCGTCCGTATCGATTTTCGATTTTGCGTCGGCCGTGGCGGTGTCGAGCTGCGTCCCCGCTTCCGCGACCCTGGAGGTGGCCTTCTGCCTCCGCTCCTCGGCCCGCGCCTTGGCTTCGTCCGTCTTTGCTGCGGCGAGCGCCTTGTCGGCCAACGCGAGCTCGGCGTCGGCGCGGGTCTTGAGCAATTTCAGCTTGCGCAGCGATGCCGTGAGCGATGCCGTATCGCGCGCCGCTCGCGCGGCAGCTTTCTTTGCCTCGTCGGCCGCCTTTGTGGCCTCCGCGGCCTCGCGGGCGAGCGTCCCGGCACGCGCCGAAGCCGCGGCGATGGCGTCCGCTTTCGGCGTGAATAGCGCCGCGTGGGAAATCTCCACCGGGGCCGCGTCATTCGGCGAGATGATAACTCGCATCCCGATCCGCGTCTTGTCGAACAGCTTCTCGGCAAACCGGTAGGGCATGCGCACGCAGCCATGCGAGGCCGCATACCCAGGCAGAGGCCCGCCGTGCAGCGCGATGCCGTTCCAGGTAATGCGCTGCATGTCCGGCATCCAGGCATCGTCATACATTGTGGAGTGGTGGTCTTTTTCCTTCTCCAGGACGGCGAAGACGCCAGCGGGCGTCTCGCGCCCCGTGACGCCGGTCGATACCGGTGCACGCAGAATCCAACCGTCGGCGTCATACAAAGTGACCTGCTGGGTCTTTATAGACACGATCGCCATGATCGGCTCACCTGCAGCGCGCGGTGCCGTCGTCTCTGCGGGTGGCGCGGGACGTGCCTGTGTCGCTAGGGCGTCGACGGTCAGCGCCGTCAACGCGGCCACCGTCGCGAGCGTTACGATGGCAGCAGGCCGCCAATGGCATATTGCCACGATGGATTGCGCCGTCGCCAATCGATTGACCATCCCCTGCTCCGGTTGAAATCTCTGTCCGCGCTTACGTGGATCAAGTGTCAGATCGCGATTCTTGGAAATTAACTGCCACCACCATCACCGGCAAGGGCGGCGTGCCTCCCGTTCTGAGATGTGCCGACGTCGCCTTCTGGCCCGAAAGGGAGAACGGCCATACTAATGTCCGCGCTTGGCGCGCACGCCGGTAAAATAATGCGGATTCTGTTGCAGAATATTCACGTGTATACTTCCGTTTGGGGACTGATTTGCCAAAAACGAGACCCTTGCAGTTCGCCTTCCTTGTAGCCGCGTGCACAATTGCCGCGGCTTCTCAAGTTATTGTTGGGAAGACGATGATCACCGCTTCGCCCGATGAGGCAGTCGAGGTCGAAGCCAGTTCAGGGTCGTCGAGTAATTTCGTGACCTCTGCATTGCCGGTTGCGGATGGGCCATTGCTCTTACCCAATGAGGAAACTAACTCCGATTAAGCTCGATTAGATGCGGCCTTCGACGCTCTGGTCGAACAACAAGCAACAACGGATGCTCTGGTCGAACGACCAGCAAGAACGGACGATTCAATTCAGGATCATTCCCTAGATCCGACGCCTCGCAAGCAGAACTTCTCTCTTCTCGCTTATTACGTTTTTTCTGAAATTCCACCTGACGAGAAGCCAGCTGATACTGTTTTGAAGACGATGAAAGACCTTCCAATTGGAACGCCTGTTGAGGAGATCAAACGCGCCTCTGATGCTTTCGGCCTGGATTTCAACTTTATGAAAGCCGTGGCCAAAATCGAGTCTGGCTTCAATCCGAAGCAACGTACTGGATCCTATATTGGCCTATTCCAGCTCAGCAATTCTGAATTCAAAGAATACGGTTCAGGAAACATTACCGATCCGCGCGACAATTCTATCGCCGGCGCTTACAAATTTGCCTTGGAGAACGCCAAACTCCTCAGCCTGGCTGCAACACGTGGAACCGGCACTGAGAGCTGCAGGGGTAATCTTGGCCCCGTATTACGCCAAGCTCGGTAATGGCCGATGAATCCTCGGGTCGGAGAATATGAGATCCAGGCAATCCAGCAGATGACGGACGATGATTTCGAGATGTATCTGGACAACGCGGTGATGCTCTATTGCCAGAGCCAGGGACCAATGCCGCCGAGTGTGTTCCGCTCATTGCTGGTGTTACTGCGATATTGCGATGAGGAAAGCGATCTGAAGGTACGGCAAGCCAAAGGCGAGGACGTCAAAGAGCACATCGCCTTCGAGATCAGAAGACTAGCGCATTGGGCAACAATCAACTCATGGCCAGTTGGAGCCTTCTTGTCACAGCGGCGATATGGAGTAGACCCGCAAAGACTTTAGGAGGCCCACTGGTAGCCCTTGCATGGCCTGGGTGCAGGAGGCTGCAGAAGCAGTCCGGCCCTAATAACCCTTAATAGAAAATCTGTCTAACAAGGGGGTCACTTGGTAGTTGAGGGTCTGCGAGACGCGATTATTTTCGGCTCGCGCTTCGGCTCGCGCTGCACGCGCTGCGGGCTTGATCTTGTCCAGAGCTTCAGGCTCCGACTTGGGCTGAGCAACAAGTACCGCCTGCGATGTCATGTCGGGCGCCGGTGGCGGCGCGGTGGTGAGAGTTTGTATCGTGTCGGAATGCCATCGTTCTGGAAGACCGAC
>JBARNC010000190.1:0-5932 GCA_049802775.1 Pseudolabrys sp.
CTGCAGTCCCAATCCGCTCACCGTCGGCATGTTCTTGACTGCGGTATAAAACGCTGCGCGCTGATTCTGATCAAAGCTCAGATTTACGCTATTGACGACGGGACGCTCGCGCATCAGCCGGGCAAGCGCCTCGGCATCCATCATACCCTTCATGCCGAAGTAGTCCTCGACCAACGCGGTCACCGGAAGAGATACCGTTCGCCGCGCGCCGTCCAGCAGGTCGATCTCGACAGAATCCCCGACTTTGACCCTAAGAATCCGGGCCAGCATGCTTGAAATCGCCAACCCTGATTCCGGGAGCACAACGGACCGCAAATCAATATCGATGATGCGGTTGAGGTCGGCATTGCGCGGCCTGCCGCTGATGATCACGCGCCGTTCGATGCTGCCGTTCCGTATGCGGACAGGCACCTCACGATAGGGCTCGGCCGCAAGAACACCGGGAAGCCGCGCCACCTGCAAGACCACGTCGCTGGAGCGCTTGTCGACGAAACTGACCGTGGCGTCCTGGCGGTCAGCCATGAAATAGGTCACGTCTATGAGCGACTCCATTGTATCGGACAGAAACATCGAGACGACGAGGATTGCGGTCGCCGAGGCCATCCCGATCATTGTAAATGCCGCCCGAACGGGGTGGTGCACGAGATTACGCAGCATCATCACGACCGGCTGTGAAACAACCTTATCCAGGCTCAGGCTCGCCGGCAGGAGCCTTCGGAACTGCGGGGGAGCCGGCGGTTGCATCGCGACGGCCGGAGCAAGCGTAACGATATCGCGCAAAGCTCGACCGGCTCCAATGATGGCGGCCATCAAGCTCAGGGCCGCGGCGATGATGTAGAGATCAGAGCTCTTCACAAACACCAAAAACGGAAAGTGAAAAAAATCCCCGAGCAGTCGAGTGACATATACGCCGAGCCAGGTACCGGCTGCGCTGCCGATCCCAACACCGACGGCCACAACGACAATGACAAATTTGATGTAGTGAAACGCTATCGCGCTGTTGCGATATCCGAGCGCCTTTAACAGGCCGATCTGTTCGCGCTCTAAAGCAACAAGCCTGCTGAGAGTGAGATTCATCAGGAAGGCAGAAACCAAAAGAAATATAGGCGTCAGTGTGCGGCTCATGTTGTTGAGCATGTCAAGTTCGTGATCTATCCATGCGTGCGACGTTTGGTCTTTCCTCCCGTACGCCGCTCGGCCGCCATAGCGATCGAGCAATGCGTCAAGGCGCGTGATAACTTCACGCTCCGATGTGTTGCGCAGCAGCTTCAGGCTAATTGACGAGAACGCGCCGTCGAGGTTGTAGGCACCAGCGAGAGCCTTCTCGGACATCCAGATGATGCCGAAGCGGCGATCGTCTGGCATGAGATCGCCGGGTCCAACGGTGTAGATGAACTCTGGTGACAGTGCGGTTCCGACAATCACTAGTTCGCGCTTGCGTCCGTTCAAAATCGCCGAGAAGCGGGAGCCAAGCCCGAATCCGTGGGCTTTGGCGAAGGTCGCATTGACGACGACCTCGTCCTCCCGGCCCGGCTCTGGCGTGCGGCCCAGGCGCATATAAAGCCGGTTCAGCTGGGGCTCACCGATGTCAGGTAATGAGATGACCTGGGCGGTCGCAGGCTCCGCGTAATTGGGTATATCCAGCAGCGCCAGCTTGGCGATGCGAGCTTCAACGGCGGCGACGCCTGGAATTTCTGCCACTTGATCGATGAGCGTCTTCGGTGCGCGAGTGACAACTGCAAAAACGTCCGCAAATCGGTAACGCTCGTAATATGCGGTCCGTGTCTCATCAAGTGATCGATAAGACCCCACTGCGAGCATGAGGGTCGCAACGCCGCCGCCAATCACAAACGCGATAGCCAAGACCTGTGCCCAGAGCCGCCTGACATCCCGAAAGAGTTTACGGTCAAGCATATGCATGGATCACCAGCTTAGTGTCGCCGCGGCTTGACGGGTCTCGTTAGTTCGTATCCTGGAAATTTGCCCATCCGCGAAGAACAGGACGCGGTGGGCGACATCCTGGATACTGGCGTTATGCGTGATGATGAGTGTCGTCGTCCCGAGCTGCGCGTTGATACTCAGCAGAGCCTCGATGACGCGAATGCCTGTCTTGGAATCTAGCGCACCTGTTGGTTCGTCACAGAGCAAGACCTCGGGCCGCTTCGCGATCGCACGGGCGATGGCCACGCGCTGCTGTTCGCCGCCTGATAGCTGAGAGGGGAAATGATCCTTCCTGTTCTCGAGGCCTACGAGCGCGAGCGCTTCATTAGGCTGCATCGGATGCTCCGAAATCTCGGTCACGAGGGCCACATTTTCGTAGGCCGTCAAGCTTGGAACCAAGTTGTAGAATTGAAATACGAACCCCACCGACTTGCGGCGATACGCAGTGAGGCTACGCTCATCGAGGCCCGTGAGCTCGAGACCTTTGAAAAACAAATGGCCGCTGCTTGCACGATCGAGACCGCCCATAATATTGAGGAGTGTCGATTTTCCGCTGCCGGATGGTCCGAGTAAGACGACCACTTCGCCGGCCCCGACATCAAGGTCTAAACCGCGCAATGCGCGCACTTCGACCTCGCCGCTGGAATACACCTTGGTCAGAGCTTGCGCGGTGAAGATTTTCTGATCCATGTTTGTCTTTACTCGCACAAGATTTGTTGAACAAATCTCGCTACCCGGCCGCCGCGCGGCCGATTTCTATGCCTTTTTTCTCTCAGAACAGCTCAAAAAAAGCTGATGTGAATCAACGTCTTGCCCACCGCTCTGGCCGATTTTCTCTAAGAAACAACAGCTTTCTGTTAGAGGCCAAACCAATCGAGAATGGCCCTCCATTGGATATCGGCGTCAGGACTCTTTGCTGTCCTCCGAGATGCGGGCAAATAGACTTTGCGGCGCGCTTGTGGCGTTTCGGAACCGTAGCATGGATACCCTCTACATTTCCTCGCTCGAACCCTTCGACACGACAACCGAGGTCGTCGAACGAAAAGGTCTTGGACATCCGGATACGATCTGTGATGCTCTCGCAGAGACACTTTCACGTAATCTTTGCCGCGAGTATCGCCGGCGTTTCGGAACGATCCTCCATCACAACGTCGACAAAGCCTTGCTTTTGACGTCCCCAAGTACGCCCCCGGCAATGTCGACGCATGCGCGGCTCATCAAAGAGCGCGCGGTTCTTCGGTCGTGATACATCCAATGCCGCACCCGTGGACGGCCGCCCCGCTTGCGTATTTCGGCTCGCTTGGTGGGCGCGGAGCAGGCGCGAACCGCCTGCGACCCGCGATTTTTTCAGTTCATCTTCGCCGCAGCGGCCTTCAGGATCGGATCCCACCGCGCTATGTCAGCCTTCAGCAGTTTCGCGAGATAGGCCGGGCCGCGATCGGCCTTGGGTGGCACCGTGCCGCCGAGATCGAGGAGCCGCTTGGCCACCGCCGGATCGTCGAGCGCCTTGTTGAGCGCGTCGCTGAGCTTGTCGACAACAGGCTTTGGTGTGTCCTTTGGTGCGAAGATCGCGCTCCAGATGTTGATCTGGTAGGCATTGGCACCGACCTCCTTGGCCGACGGAACATCGAGCAGCGCAGGCGAGCGGCTGTTACCCGACACCGCATAGGCCTTGATCGTCCCACCTTTGATCGCGCCCTGCACACTTACCACCTGCTCGCAGAAAAAATCGACGTGGCGGCCGATAACGTCGTTGAGCGCCGGGCCGGTTCCGCGATAGGCGACCAGATTGGGCTTCAGGCCCAATTCAGAAGTGAACAGCAAGCAGGCCATGTGCGAGGACGAACCGACGCCGCCGTGCGCTTGTTTCACGCTGTCGCCGTTCTTTTTCAGATATGCCACGAATTCCTTAAAATCCTTGGCCGGGAAGTCCTTGCGCGCCACTACCACCGCCGGCGCGTTCGACGTCAAACCAATCGGCTCGAAGTCCTTGGTCGAGTCGTATTTCAGATTGGCGAAAAGCGCCGGGGCCGACACATGCGACCCCATGCTGGCGGCAAGCAGTGTATAGCCATCGTGCTCCGCTGCCGCTACGCGGCCGGTGCCGATGGTCCCCCCGCCGCCGCCCACATTTTCGATCACAATGTTTTGGCCGAGTACCTTGCTCATGCCGTCAGCCATAATGCGGGCGACCACGTCGCTCGGACCGCCGGCTGGATAGGGAACGACCATCGTGATCGGATGGGTGGGATAATTCTGTGCCCCTGCCGGCAGGCTAGCAATCGCCAGTGTGGCCACGGCGAACAACGCGCTGCGAATTCTGTTCATCATAAAATCCTTCCCAGCTTGGGCAGACGATCTTCTCGCCAGTAAGCGGTTGAAATGTGACAGACCGCAATGCATCATTGCAATTGCCGATGAACGGACGGATCTGCGCATCGCGCAGGCGGCCGTCAAATCGATCGGCGCGAGCTGGAAATGACCGATCTGCGCTCCGATCCGCTTCGTGTCGCTTGCATCGGCATGGGCTGGTGGTCGGACGTGCTGGCCGACGCGGTCAAGCGCTCGGGCAAACTCAGCATCGTCGCCTGTTACACGCGCTCCGAGGATAAGCGCGTGGCCTTTGCTAACAAGTACGGCTGCCGGCCGGTCGCGAGCTACGAGGAAATCCTGGCCGATCCCGGGATCGAAGCGGTCCTCAACACCACGCCGAACGACGTGCACCTTCCGACCACCCGCGCTGCGGCCGAGGCCGGCAAGCACGTGTTTCTAGACAAGCCGATCGCCAACACCGTCTCCGACGGCCGCGCCATCACTGAGGTCTGCCGCAAGGTCGGTGTGGTGCTGGCGCTCGGCTACCAGCGCCGGCGCGAGAGCCACTTCCGCTGGGTGAAACAGCAGATCGAGGTCGGCGCCTTCGGCAAGCTCGTCAACGCCGAGGCCAACATCAGCCGTGACCGGCTTGGCAAGATCGATCTTTCCTCCTGGCGCTATCAGGCGGCCGGCATGCCGGGCGGTGTCATGCTGCAGATCGGCATCCACTACACCGACGTGCTGGAGTACCTGATCGGACCGATCAAGGCGGTCGGCGGGCAGTTCGCGCAGCTCGTGCTGCCCGGGGACAACCCGGACGTGGCAAGTCTGATCCTGGAGCACGAGAACGGCGCGCAGTCGACGCTCAACGCTAGCTACGCCTCGGCGTCCGAATATTACCTGATGAACGTCTACGGCAAGGAGGCGACCGCCTACTACGATCTGCACAACGGCCTGCGGCTACTCAAGCGCGGCGAGAACCGGCCGGTCGCCGTGCCCTGCGCCAAGAACGACACCTTCGTCGAGGAATTGGAGGAGTTCGCCGTGGCGATTCGCGGTGGCGGGAAGCCGGAGGTTGGCGGCGACTATGCCACGCGCTCGCTCGCGGTGGTGCGCGCCGGCATCCTCTCGGCGCGGGAGGGGCGCCGCGTCGAAGTTGCGGAAGTCATGAAGAACGATTGAAGGGGAGAACAGCATGAAAGCAGAGACGGAGATCCCGGCGGTCTCGCCGTCGGACGCTGGTTGCACTTGGCCCATGGCCGGCGATGACGCTTCATCTGATCTTCTGGGGATGTCTGAAAAGAGAGGCCTCGCGGTTAAGATTCTAAATCGTCTAAATCGTTGCGACCATTGGCCAACAACAGATGGAGTGGACATTTGCGCGTCCCCGTGGATGACAAGATCGCCCCCGGCGAGCGGTGCGCGAACCTGCTGCTTGCGGGTCTAGGTTTTCGGTACGCACAACGGTCCTGAAGCGATGAACGTAGCCATTTTCAATATCGCGATCCTCACCGGTGACATCGGCTCGCCAGTCGCTAAAGACGATAACAGCCGCGCTCGATCTCCTCGATCAGCGAGCGTGCCTTCGGCCGCCATTTGAGTTCCGCGCGCGCGCGCTTGGCGCGCACGCGGCTGTTGGAGCCCATGGTATCGTTGGCCGGTCCCTCGCCCCATTCGG
>JBARNC010000191.1:0-24522 GCA_049802775.1 Pseudolabrys sp.
CGGCCGATCTACGCGGCACCGCCTTCGGCCTGCGGCAGTCGCTCGACACCGTCGGCGCGGTGCTCGGCCCGCTCGCGGCGATCGTTTTCATGGCGGTATTCGCCGATAATTTCACCATTGTATTCTGGATCGCGGTTGTGCCGGCCTTCATCTCGCTAGCGATCATCGTTTTCGGTGTACGCGAGTCGGGACGGCCGCTGAATGCGCGCCCCGTACGATCACCGTTTTCGCGTTCCGAGCTCGCAAGACTAGATATCGCTTACTGGCGGGTCGTCGGTGTGTCGGCCATCTTCACCATGGCGCGTTTCAGCGAGGCTTTTCTCCTGCTGCGTGCGCAGTCGGTCGGCCTGCATCTCACCTTCGTGCCGGTGGTGATGGTGGTGATGAATGTGGTCTACAGCCTCTCGGCTTGGCCGGCCGGTGCGCTGTCGGACGGCATCGGACGTTATCGTCTGATCGTCGCTGGCTTTGCGATGCTCATCCTGGCCGACATCGTGTTGGCGCTCGGCAATAATGTGTCGACCGTGATGATTGGGGTTGCGCTGTGGGGCCTACATATGGGTTTGACGCAGGGGCTGCTGGCGGCGCTGGTTGCCGATACGGCGCCGCCGGAGCTTCGTGGTACCGCCTTCGGCATATTCAATCTGGTGAGCGGCTTCGCCTTGCTGGCGGCGAGCATCGTCGCCGGCGCGCTATGGGATTTGGTCGGCCCGGCTGGCACATTTGTGGCGGGCGCGCTGATCACGACGATTGGCCTAATGGCGCTTCCACTGGCACGCCGGAAGGTGACTACACCACGACGGTGAGCTGCTTTGCTGCGCGCGTGACGCCTGTGTAGAGCCAGCGCTCGCGGCTGTCGGGGAACGCGAAGCTCTCGTCGAACAGAACCACGTCGTCCCATTGCGAGCCCTGCGCCTTGTGCACGGTAAGCACGTAGCCGTAATCGAACTCGTCGTACGATTTGCGCCGCTGCCAATCAACCTGCTCGATGCCGCCAGTGAAACATTCCGGACGCACCGACACCTTCACGCCGCGTGTCGCTGTTTCGTCCTCAGGCAACAGTCGCATTGTCATGATGCCGGCCTTGCGCCCGCCGCGCTCCTTCACCGTCCACAAACCGCCATTGAACAGACCCTTTTTGCGGTTATTTCGCAGGCACACCAGTTTATCCCCGGCTGAAGGCATATCGTCCTCGAAGCCGCGCCGCTCGCGCATGCGTTTGTTGTAGAAACGACGCGTGGCGTTGCGCCCGACGAGCACCTGGTCGGCATCGAGCACACGCTGCGGATCGAGATCGGCTTTGCGCAGAATCTCGGTCTCGCCGTAGCGCCCGGGTTCAATATGGTCGCCGGCGCGGATATCCATCGACAGTCGCACGATCGGGTCGTCCTGCGCCTGGCGGTGCACCTCGGTGAGCATCGCATCGGGCTCGGCTTCCGTGAAAAATCCGCCGCCTTGGATCGGCGGAAGTTGTGCGGGATCGCCCAGCACCAGCACCGGCACGCCGAACGAGAGCAGGTCGCGGCCGAGCTCGGCGTCGACCATCGAGCATTCGTCGATGATGATCAGCTCGGCTTTCGAGGCGGGCGCCTCGTCCCACAAATCGAAGCTGGGGATTCCCTCGCCGCTCTCGCGCGCCCGGTAGATCAGGCCATGGATGGTGGAGGCGCCGCGACAGCCCTTACCGCGCATGACGGACGCAGCCTTGCCGGTGAAGGCGGCAAACTTCACCTCACCATCGGCCTCATCGGCGATGTGCCTCGCGAGCGTGGTCTTGCCTGTGCCGGCATAGCCGAACAGGCGAAACACCTGCGGCGTGGCGTTCGTGCCAGGCTTGGCTTTAAGCCATTGGGCGACGACTGTAAGGGCTTGATCCTGGTGCGGGGTGAACTGCGGCATGGGGCACAATCAATAGTACAAGCAAGCTGCAAGAGAAAGAACAGAATATGAACAACTCTCTCGGCTATATTCCTAAGGTATATGTTCCTATGCACGTTCCGCCCCGTTACCGAGGGGTGTCTGATCGGCGTCTCCAAACGCGGGGCGGAGAGCGGTGGCCGGGATACGGCAGGCGTCAGAGATGCGGCGCTTCCCCCGGCCGTCCGAGTTGCATCGTCCCGGGGTGCATCAGCCGCATCTCACTCGCGTCTGGTCTAACGGCGGGAGCGCGGGCACGGTCAGCGGTGCTGGCGCGAACGGCCTGGGCGTGCAAAGCCCGCAAATTCGCATAACCGTCACGTTGCCCTTTCTTAGCTCCCATGTTTAAGGTCGCGACCTTTTTGCCCGGACGGTTGCATGGCTCGTGACCAGATTGACATGACCCCGATCGAGACGCGCGACGAACTCGTTGCCTGGCTCGAAGCGGGCTGCAAGCCAAAGGCGCAATTCCGGGTCGGCACCGAGCACGAGAAATTTGCCTTTACCATCGCCGATCACCGTCCCGTTCCTTATTCCGGCAAACGCAGTATCCGCGCGCTGCTTGAAGGCATGCATGATCTGCTCGGCTGGGAGCCGATCATGGAGGGCGACAACATCATCGGCATGTTCGACGTCACTGGCGGGGGCGCGATTTCGCTGGAGCCGGGCGGGCAGTTCGAACTCTCCGGCGCGCCCTACGACAACGTGCATCAGACGGCGGCCGAACTGATGGCCCATCTCGCGCAAGTGCGCGAGGTGGCGAAACCTCTCGGGATCGGATTTCTCGGCCTCGGCATGACGCCCAACTGGACTCGCGCGGACATGCCAAAAATGCCGAAAGGCCGCTACAAAATCATGACCGCCTATATGCCGAAGGTCGGATCGCTCGGCCTCGATATGATGTATCGCACATGCACTGTGCAGGCGAACCTCGACTTTTCCTCCGAAATCGACATGGTCAAGAAGCTACGCGTGTCGCTCGCTTTACAACCAGTGGCCACTGCGTTGTTCGCAAATTCTCCGTTCACCGAAGGCAAGCCAAATGGCTTTCTCTCGTTCCGTTCGGAAATCTGGCGCGACACCGACAACCAGCGTGGTGGCACGCTGCCTTGGGCGTTCGACGATGGGATGGGCTTCGAACGCTGGGTTGACTACGCATTGGATGTAGCGATGTATTTCATCAAGCGAGACGACAAGTACATCGACGTTTCCGGCAAGTCGTTCCGCGATTTCTTCGCCGGCAAACTGGCAGAACTGCCGGGCGAACGCCCGACAATTTCAGATTGGGCTAATCATCTGAGCACGATCTTTCCCGAAGTGCGCCTCAAGCGCTATCTCGAAATGCGCGGCGCCGACGGCGGGCCGTGGCGACGTTTGCCTTCACTCACGGCCTTTTGGATCGGCCTGCTCTATGACGATGAAGCGCTCGATGCATGCTGGGACATAGTGAAATCCTGGACTGCAGAGGAGCGGCAGAAGTTGCGCGACGACGTTCCCAAACTCGGCTTCAAGGCCGAAATTCGTAATCGCAATGTGTTCACGCTGGCACAGGAAACGCTGCGACTGTGTTCGCGTGGGCTCGCGCGCCGCAAGCGGCTCGACCGCAACGGCCGCGATGAGACACGCTACCTGCGTCCGCTTGAAGAATCGATCGCGCGCGGCATCACGCCGGCCGAAGAATTACTTGAGAAATTTCACGGCGAATGGAACGACTCAGTCGAGCCAATTTTCGAGGAATATGCGTACTGAAATCTCGTGTCCCGGGCGCAATGCAGCACGGAGTGGTGCGCTGCAGACCTGGGATCTCCAAAAGCGCATCTGCAACGGTCCTGGATCAGCGATGCACCGCTTGCGCGCTGCACCGCGTCGGGGACACAAATCAGAGTTACTCCGCTGCCTGCGCTGCTTCAGACAAGTTGTCGAGCGATGAGATGATATGCTCCGCTAGCGCGTCGGCCAGCGCCGAACTTTCGTGCGCGTTGCGCACCAGCCCGATGCGGCAGCTTGGCAGATCGGGGAAGCCATCGGATGTGGAAAGCACCCGCATGCCAGGGCGCAAACCTGACTCCGGCAACACCGACACCGCGAGACCGGCGAGCACAGCGGCGGCGACAGCGCCGGCATTCGAGCTCGAGTAGAGCACGCGGAATGGCCGGCCGATCGCCTCAAGCCGCTCGATCGCGATGCGCCGCCACGTGCAACTCGGGCGCCCGAGAGCGAGTGGCATGCGTTCCTCGAGGTGAGTCGAATGGCGATTCGACGTCACCCATAGCAGGCGCTCACGCCGGAAGGTTTCCGATGCGCGCTTGCCTTCGCAATTGGTGATAATCGCGAGATCGACCTCGTTAGCATCGATGCGCTCCAGAAGGTCGGCCGACGGTTCGCAAATCACGCTCAGTTCGACCGCCGGATAGCTGTGCGAGAAGCGGGCCATGATCTCTGGCAGATAACGGTCAGCGTAATCGTCGGGAACGCCCAGCCGCACACGGCCGGACAACTCACCGTCCGAAAATGCGGCCAATGTCTCGACATTAAGTTTGACGATGCGGCGCGCGTAATCGAGCAGGCGCTGCCCATCCTCAGTCAGCTTCGAGGCGCGTCCATCGCGTGAAAAGATTGGGCGCTCCAGGCGCTCCTCCAGGCGCTTCATCTGCATCGATACGGCCGACTGGGTCTTGTTCACTACCTCGGCGGCTTTGGTGAAACTGCCGGTTTCGGTAATTGCAATGAAGGTGCGCAACTGGTCGACATCGAGCATTGCGGTCATTGGCGGCGGTCCTGATAGGGCCGGTTTTTGAGGCCGACCGGCTATATCACCATTCCTGATCAATGAGATTAGAAACATTCGTTTAACTAATCAATCCCTGCAGTGCAATATAACTTACTTCCAGAGGAATCGGGTGGGGATTTCGGGTGGTTCTGGGCGGCGCGGAACGCGATTTTGGCGCTGAAACCTGCGAACTGAATGGAGACTGAGATGAGTGCCAGTTACCCCCTTCTACCCGTTGCCGGCGGTACGCTTTTGCGCGCATTTGCCTCGGTGCTGGCTTTGGTAACGCGCTGGCTGAAGGAATTGGTCGAGGCGCGCCGGAACCGCCGCCAGGCCAACATGCTGAGCGGGCTCGATCATCACATGCTCGCGGACATTGGCATTACGCGCGCCGACGTGCGCGACGCCTTCTCGGAGCCCTTCTGGGACGACCCGACCGCGCTGTTGCGCGAGCGCGCCCTCGAGCGCCGACTCAACCACGCGGTGATGCGCGTCGAGATCGATGCCGCCGTCATTAATGGCTTCCGCCGGCTGCCCACAGACCGGCCGGCGCGGCAGACCATCTAACGAGTTCAACGAAACGGCCGGTCCCTCTCATCGGCCGCTCGATCCGACACCCGCGATCATCCCCTCTCGCGGCCGGATCCGCGCCCGCCGGCCCCTCCGGCGGGCGCTTAATTTTTTCGAACGAAAAATTTGTGCGGGATCCACTCTCTGAGCCGCACCTGCACAATCGCCAGCGGGTGCGTTATCATGCAGACGGGGCCAAACTCACCGATTCTCGAATTCGAGCGGGCGCGCATGCAAATTTCGATCAGAACGTGGACCGCGCTCGCATTGTTGGCCTTGGCTGGCCAAGCGCACGCGCAAAGCAGGTTCGATCGCCGCGGTGGAGACTATCTGAACTTCCAGGTTCGCAACGGCGACCCGGCCGTATGCGCCGCTCGCTGCGAGCGCGACGCGCGTTGCCACGCATGGGCTTTCTCTTATCCGCGTACCGAAAACGTAGTCGCGGTCTGCTGGTTGAAAAGCCTCGTACCGCCGCGCACGGAGGACAAATGCTGTGTTTCCGGCGTCCGCGGCGCCGGCGTGGTCCAGCCGCGCAAGGGACCAATCGAATATTCCATTGACCGTCTCGGCGGCGATTACCGCAATTTGGAAGTTGCGGTCGAACCGGACGGTGCGGCTTGCAAGGCGGCATGCGAGGCCGAGAATAAATGCCGGACCTGGACCTATGTGCGGCCCGGCTATATCGGACCGGGCGCACGCTGCTATCTCAAGGATAAAATCACGCGCCCGCGGCACAAGCCGTGTTGTATTTCGGGCGTAGTGCGGTAACGGGCTGTCAGCGTACTGCAGTAAAAAACCGCGACAGCCGTAAACCCGAAGGCCAATCCTTTATCGGCCGGTTCCTTAGGGCGAGGTCCCAGGAACCGACCACGGCATCCACGCGGCCCACCAGATCTTCGACGGGCAACAATCCGACGCCGCCTGCGTGCACCGGCACGCGGCTATCGGCGGAATTGTCGCGATTGTCTCCCATAACGAACAGATGGTCGGGTGGGACCATCACGTCGGACGTGACATCGTATTCACCATGAGCGACCACCTTGAAGATTGGATGTTCGTATCCGCCCGGCAAGGTCTCAATATAGCGTGCGGCCGACACCACGCCGCCATTTTCGACTTCCGCGTCGCCGGTGTCGGCCAGACGAAGGCCGACAGGCGTGCCGTTGATCCAAACCTTGCCGTTTTGCAAGCCTATGCGGTCTCCCGGCAGACCGATCACGCGCTTTACCCAGACTTGCGATCGGTCACCTGGCCAGCGGAATACGACCACGTCGCCACGTTTGGGCAGCGTGGAGAGAACACGTCGCGTATTCGGTAAAGCGAGGAACGACGGCAGCGAGGCGGCGCTGTAGCCGTATGGGAACTTTGTTGCCAACAATTCGTCGCCGATCAGAAGCGTCGGCTCCATTGACCCGGATGGCACGTAGAACGGCTCGGCGATCGCGGTCTTTGCCGCTAGCACAATCAGCACGATAACGGCGATATCGGCAATGTTCTTGATCCAACCGCCGACGCGTGAGCTTTTCGGCATTTGCCTTACTCCATCAAACTATGCGGTGCCGCCCACCGTGATCTTGCCCATGCGCAGGCTCGGCTGGCCGACGCCGACCGGTACGCCTTGGCCGTTTTTGCCACATGTGCCGATGCCAGGGTCGAGCGCAAAATCGTTGCCAATCATGCTGATGCGGTGCAAATCGGTCGGCCCGTTGCCAATGAGCATGGCGCCTTTCACCGGTGCGCCGACCTTGCCATTCTCAATCTTGTAGGCCTCGGTGCATTGGAAAACATATTTGCCCGAGGTGATGTCGACTTGGCCGCCGCCGAAGCTGACGGCATAAAGTCCGTTTTTCACTGAGGCGATAATTTCTTTCGGGGAATGCTTGCCGGCGAGCATGTAAGTGTTAGTCATCCGCGGCATCGGGACATGTGCATGCGACTCGCGCCGGCCATTGCCAGTCGGCTTCATGTCCATAAGCCGCGCGTTCTGCCGGTCTTGCATGTAGCCGACCAAAATTCCATCCTCGATCAAAACGGTGCGATTGGTCGGTGTGCCTTCATCGTCGATGGATAATGATCCGCGGTGCGCCTGCATAGTGCCGTCATCAACAACGGTGACGCCCCTTGCCGCAACCTGTTGGCCCATAAGCCCCGCAAAGGCTGATGTCTTTTTGCGATTGAAGTCGCCTTCGAGGCCGTGCCCGACGGCTTCGTGCAGCATCACACCTGGCCAGCCGCAGCCGAGCACGACATCCATTTCACCGGCAGGGGCAGGAACCGCCTGAAGATTTACCAACGCCTGCCGTATCGCCTCATCGGCCGCGCCTTGCCAAGCTTGCGGCTCGATGACTCGTTGAAAGCCTTCGCGCCCGCCAAATCCGTAGCTGCCGGTTTCCTGTCGATCGCCGTCGCCAGCGACCACCGATACATTAAGGCGCACCATTGGGCGTATGTCGCGATAAGTTTCTCCATCGGCGCGCAAGATTTCCACCACTTGCCAACTCGCAGCGACGCTGGCAGTCACTTGCCGCACGCGCGTATCCTTCTCACGCGCATATGTATCAATTGACTCCAGTAGCTTTACCTTGGCGTCGAATACCGGCGAACCCAGCGGATTTTCGTCGTTATAGAGTTTGCGGTTGGTGCGGCTTGGAGCCTCAGCATAAGTTCCGCTGTGGCCGCCCTTGACTGCTCGGACCGCCTCAGCCGCGCGGGCGATCGCTGCTTCCGATACGTCCGAGGCGTGCGCATAGCCGACTGCTTCATCCTTCACCGCCCGCAAACCGAATCCTTGGACCGTATCGTAAGTCGCCTGCTTGAGCCGGCCGTTATCGAAGGTCAGGGCTTCGGCCTGGCGATATTCAAAGAACAATTCGCCGTCATCGGCGCCGTCGAGCCCGCGCCCAATAAGCTGACGCACTTTGCTGCGGTCAAGGCCAGCGCGGTCTATCAGGGAAGAGGGGAATGCCATGCTCGGCTCCGCGTCACGCCTCAGTCTTCAATAGATAATGTGGCGGAAGCCGGGTCGCGAGGGGATCACGGCAGCTTGTCGTAGCCCTCGCCGAAGCCGGCAAGGCTCATCGGGAAGCCGATACCTTCCTCCGGAGTCTGGAAGATAATGAAGGTCGCGGTCTTGGCGGTGCGCAGTTTCTTGATCAGCTCATCGTCCATGACCACTTCCGCGATGCAGCCATTGGGCAGGCAGCGCACGAAACCCGCTCGTCCGATATCGGCCTGGTCGATCTTAAGTCCCAAACCGGACGGCAGCAGCACGCCCAACGGGGCCACAACCCGCATCAGCCGGCTTTTCGCGTCTGCGGTTTTGAGCACGATGACAGTCAAGCCGACATTGGCGCGGTCTTCCGCTGTGACGCTCTGGATCAGCGCGCACTGTTCGGTCTTGGCGCCGGGAGGTGTGTCGCAGCGGATCTGCCAGTCCTTGTGCACAGATTTGACGGCACCCTGCGCAAGGGCGCGGTCCGAAGCTGCGAGCGCCAGCGCCGCCACCAGCAGCATTACCGGCGCGAACCGTAACGCGTCGCCAAGGGCGTGCCACCCATGCTCGATAATTCGCATCATTCGATCCCTTGGCACTCGCCGGCACTTACCCAAACGCCGCGTGTGGGCGGCGAATCGCCGTTCCTTTGATATTTTAGGCGTCCTCGTTGGGTCATGCCCGGCCTATCTGTCAAGCAAAGCATAGCCGGGGTCTGGGACTCCATGGCGCCGGCACAATGCCATACGAGCGAGTGCCAGAGCAGGTTTTCGGTACGCCGTTTGTCGCATGTAGGGGGTAATGAGGCGCATTGCGGGGGGGCTGAAATTGTGGTTTGAGAGGCCGGGATTTCCCCCCGTCCCGCCGCACCGCCCAAACTGCCACGCCCGTGGCAAATGCCGTGCTCAGCGGGCCGCGCCGAACATCATGCCTGTGGTGGGCGGCAAAAGGGGCCTGAGCAAGACCGTTTTTCTCGTCGAAGGAGCGCATTAAACAATGCTGGTGCTCAAGCGGTTGGTCGCATTCATCACCACGAGTGTGCCCGTATTTGTCACAGGGGCGGCGCTTGCCGCGATGGGCCAACCGGAACCGTGGCAGCTCGGCATGCAGAGAGGCGCCACCCCGGTGATGGACGACATCATCTGGTTTCACGATTTTCTATTGTGGGTGATCTCGGCCATCACTTTTTTCGTGCTGGCGCTGCTCATCATCATAGTGGTGAGATTCAACGCCCGGAGCAATCCGGTACCCTCGCGCACTACCCACAACACCGCCATCGAGGTAATCTGGACGGTTGTTCCGGTGCTCATCCTGGTGACGATCGCGGTGCCTTCGTTCCGTTTGCTGTTCTATCAGCTCAACATGCCGAAGGCGGACGTAACCGTAAAAGCCACGGGCAAGCAGTGGTTCTGGAGCTACAGCTATCCTGACAACAAATTCGAATTTGATTCGCTGATGGTGCAGGACAAGGACCTCAAACCGGGTCAGCCGCGCCTGCTCGCTGTCGATAATGAAATGGTGGTACCGGTGAACAAGGTCGTCCATGTGCTGACCACCGGCGCCGACGTGATCCATTCATTCGCCGTGCCATCGTTCGGCATCAAGATCGACGCGATACCCGGTCGCATCAACGAGACTTGGTTCAAGGCCGAGCGCGAGGGTGTCTATTACGGCCAGTGCTCCGAGCTCTGCGGCAAAGATCACGCCTTCATGCCGATCACGGTGCGTGTGGTAAGCGAGAGAGAGTACGCCGCATGGATTGAACAGGCAAAGAAGAAATACGCAACCGATGACAGCCGTCCGACCGCTGTTGCGGCGGGCGCTGCGAAGAGATGAATATGCGGGCGACAACGACGAGGTCGAAGGACAATAACGATGGCTAGCAATACGGCTGCTGCACACGGCGCACATGAGGCTCACGAACACCATCCAACCGGATGGCGGCGCTTTGTGTATTCGACCAACCACAAGGACATCGGAACGATGTACCTGGTGTTCGCGCTTGTTGCCGGTGTGATTGGCGGCCTGATGTCGATTGGCATTCGGCTTGAGTTGCAAAACCCAGGCATTCAGATCTTTCCGACGCCGCACGAGTTCAATGTGTTCGTCACGGCGCACGGCCTGATCATGATCTTCTTCATGGTCATGCCGGCGATGATCGGAGGGTTCGGCAACTGGTTCGTGCCGCTGATGATCGGCGCGCCCGACATGGCGTTCCCTCGCATGAACAACATCTCGTTCTGGCTGCTGCCGGCCTCGTTTGCGCTTCTGCTCACCTCTGTTTTCGTCGAAGGCGAGCCGGGCTCCAACGGTGTTGGTGCCGGATGGACACTCTATGCACCGCTATCGACCAGCGGCCATCCGGGACCTGCGGTCGACTTCGGCATCCTGTCGCTGCATCTGGCAGGTGCGTCGTCGATCCTCGGCGCGATCAACTTCATCACCACGATCTTCAACATGCGTGCGCCCGGCATGACGCTGCATAAAATGCCGCTGTTCGTGTGGTCGATCCTGGTGACGGTGTTTCTGTTGCTGCTGTCGCTGCCGGTACTGGCTGGCGCTATCACAATGCTGCTTACCGACCGCAATTTCGGCACGACGTTCTTCTCGGCCGAAGGTGGCGGCGACCCAATTCTGTACCAGCATCTGTTCTGGTTTTTCGGACATCCGGAAGTCTACATCCTGATCCTGCCAGGCTTCGGCATGATCAGCCAAATCGTTGCCACTTTCAGCCGCAAGCCGGTGTTCGGCTATCTCGGCATGGCCTACGCGATGGTGGCCATTGGCGGCATCGGCTTCGTGGTGTGGGCGCATCACATGTACACCGTCGGCATGTCGACGGGCGCGCAGGCCTATTTCATTGCCGCCACCATGGTGATCGCGGTGCCGACCGGGGTGAAAATTTTCTCCTGGATCGCCACCATGTGGGGTGGCTCAATCGAGTTCCGTACCCCGATGCTGTGGGCGCTCGGCTTCATCTTTCTGTTTACGGTCGGCGGCGTCACCGGCGTGGTCCTGGCCAATGCCGGCGTCGACCGCGTGTTGCAGGACACCTATTACGTCGTAGCGCATTTCCACTACGTGCTCTCGCTCGGTGCCGTGTTCGCCATTTTTGGCGGCTGGTACTACTGGTTCCCGAAGATGACCGGCTACATGTACAATGAGACCATCGGCAAGTTGCACTTCTGGGTTACCTTCATCGGCGTGAACCTGGTGTTCTTCCCACAGCACTTCCTTGGCCTGGCGGGTATGCCGCGCCGCTATATCGACTATCCGGATGCGTTCCACGGCTGGAACATGATCTCGTCCTACGGGTCGTATATTTCCGGATTCGGCGTGATCATCTTCTTTTTCGGAATGATTGAGGCCTTTGCGAAGAAGCGCGTGGCCGGCAACAATCCTTGGGGTGTCGGCGCCACCACGCTGGAATGGACGCTGTCATCGCCGCCGCCATTCCATCAATTTGAAACGCTACCGCGGATCAAATAGGACCTCAGCACAGCTCATGTCGCTCGTCAGCGAAGGCGCAGATTTTCACGGGCCGCTTGCCACAAGCGCCGACCTTGCCGAGCCGAGCCTCGCGACGGTTGGCGACTACGTCGCGCTTATGAAACCGCGGGTGATGTCGCTCGTGGTGTTTACCGCACTTGTGGGCCTTGCTGTTGCTCCAGGCTCGCTGCATCCGGTCACCAGTTTCACCGCTCTGCTCTGCATTGCGGTAGGAGCGGGGGCGGCTGGTGCGCTGAACATGTGGTACGATGCCGATGTCGATGCCCTGATGACACGAACATCCCGCCGACCTGTGCCAATGGGGCGAGTGCAGCCGGGGGAAGCGCTTGCCTTCGGACTGACATTAGGTTCGTTCGCAGTTGTGGTGCTCGGCCTGTTGGTGAACTGGCTCGCTGCGGCGCTGCTCGCCTTCACAATCTTCTTCTATGTTGTCATCTACACGGTCTGGCTCAAGCGTTCGACCCCGCAGAACATCGTGATTGGCGGCGCCGCGGGGGCTTTCCCGCCGATGATCGGTTGGGCGGCGGCGACTGGTTCTCTGTCACTCGAGCCGGTGCTACTGTTCTTAATTATCTTTTTCTGGACGCCCCCGCACTTCTGGGCGCTCGCGCTCTATCGCACCGAAGATTATGCGCGCGCCGGCATTCCGATGCTGCCTGTCGTCGCTGGTGACGCAAGCGCACGATGGCAGATTCTACTTTATACATTGATCCTCGTGCCGCTCGGCGTCGCGCCTTGGCTGTTCGGCTTTACAGGGGCCCTTTACGGAACGACCGCCGCAGCCACTGGCGCGATTATGCTGACGCTGGGATGGCAAGTTCTGCGCGAGCGGCGGCCGGCCGAACGTGCGAGCCGCAATCTTTTCACCTTTTCGATTCTGTATCTGTTTCTGCTGTTCGCGGTGCTGCTGGTTGAGCGTGGATGGGGCGGGCTGATCGTCCATTTGGCAACGTGAGCAATGGGATCACCATGGACGAGCAACGCGAGGACGACGGCATCGTGCTCACCGAAGCACAGAAGCGCGCGCAACGTTCCCGTTCGATTGCCATCGCGCTCGCGCTCGCTGCGCTGGTCATATTGTTTTATGCGATGACGCTGGTAAAGGGGCCGGGCGTTCTGGTCCGCCCCATCTGACTAACGAACCGCTGGTACCGATGACCGCACACTCTCGCAACTCCGATAAAAAGCCGCTGCGGCGGGATGTACTGATCGCCGCTTGCTGCGGCGCGGTTGTCGTTAGCATGGTCGGGGCAGCCTATGCGGCGGTGCCATTCTATAACTGGTTTTGCAAGACCACTGGGTTCGGCGGCACCACTCAGGTCGCGGAGAGAGCGCCCGATCATATTCTTGGGCGCACGCTCACCATCCGTTTTGACTCCAATGTGTCGCCCGGGCTGCCCTGGAGATTTCAGCCAGAACAAAACGCAATTCAGGTGCGCATCGGCGAGGTAGCGACCGTACACTACAAGGTCATCAATGAAACCGCGCGCGAAATCGCCGCACAAGCTTCCTACAATGTCTCGCCGCTAACTGTCGGTGCCTATTTCGACAAGATCAACTGCTTCTGCTTCACTGAGCAGCGCCTGAAAGCGGGCGAGACGCGTGAAATGACGGTAGTGTTCTATATCGATCCTGCGATCGTAAAGGACCGCGACCAGAACGATCTCAACACCATCACGCTATCCTATACGTTCTACCGGTTGCGCGAGCCGGACCAGCCGGTTGCCGAGGCGCCGGACAAGAACTCGAGCCAGCTCTAACGGAGACGAAGACGATGGCCGACGCTCACGCCAAGCACCACGACTATCACCTGGTCGATCCGAGCCCATGGCCGGCGGTCGGTGCGGTGTCCGTTTTCATTCTGGCGGTCGGCGCCATCAGTTGGATGCATCACATGTACGCCGCCGCCCCGCTGGTGTTCGGCGTCGGCGTGCTCGGCGTGCTCTACACCTTCATCGTGTGGTGGCGCGATGTGATCCGCGAAGCGCAATTTGATGGCTATCACACGCGCGTGGTGCAGATTTCGCACCGCTACGGCATGATCCTGTTCATCGCGTCCGAGGTGATGTTCTTCGTCGCCTGGTTCTGGGCTTACTTTAATACCGCGCTGTTCCCGGGAGATGTGCATGACGTCGGCCGTATCGCGGTTACCGGCGGCGTGTGGCCGCCGAAGGGGATCGAGACGTTCGATCCATGGCACTTGCCGCTGCTGAACACGCTCATTCTACTTACGTCCGGGACCACGGTGACCTGGGCGCATCATGCACTGCTCGAAGACGACCGGCAGGGTCTGAAATGGGGCCTCATCCTCACAATTCTGCTGGGGCTCACCTTCACTAGCGTGCAGGCCTATGAGTACTCGCACGCCTCTTTCCACTTCAGCGGCAACATCTACGGCGCTACTTTCTTTATGGCGACCGGCTTTCATGGAGCCCATGTCATCATCGGCTCGATCTTCCTGATTGTTTGCCTGATGCGCGCGATGGCTGGGCACTTCAATCCGAAACAGCATCTCGGCTTCGAATTTGCCGCGTGGTACTGGCATTTCGTTGACGTCGTATGGTTGTTCTTATTTGCCTGCATATATGTCTGGGGCGCGGGTGTGCCGCACGCTGAGTAACCATCGTGGATGGCTTATTGAGAGGGCGGCGTCACCACGCCGCCCTTTTGTTTCTTTGGTGATTAGTTAGCATCATGAGCAATCACGCATCGAGCAGCAATCTTCCGATCGGCCGCGGCCTGCGCGGCCGCTGCCCGCGCTGTGGAGAGGGTCGGCTGTTTCAAGGATTCCTGGCGCTGCGGCCGGCATGCGAAAAGTGTGGTCTCGACTACAGTTTCGCCGACGCGGGCGACGGGCCAGCTGTATTCGTGATCCTCTTCGGAGGTTTCGTTGTCGTGTTCGCAGCGCTGATTACTGAAGTCGTCTATCAGCCGCCCTACTGGTTGCATGCGGTTCTGTGGTTGCCATTGATTTTGATCGTGACGCTCGCTCCGCTACGCCTGATGAAAGGCTTGTTAATCGTGCTGCAATACCACCACAAGGCGGCGGAGGGTCGCCTCGAATATCGGGGCGACGAGTGAGCAAGGCGCGGCGCAAGCGAAAAAGTGGTGTGTTTGATGTGACCGTAGCCGCACTCGTCGGCGTTGCAATCCTGGGTGGACTCGGCATCTGGCAAATCGATCGCAAGATCTGGAAAGAAAATCTGATCGCGACGCTCAATGCGCGGCTCAGCCGTGCCCCAGAAGATTTGCCGCCACGCGCCAGCTGGCCGCGACTCCGTCAGGATGGCGAAGAATTCCGCCGCGTGGCCTTTCCAGCCGAGTTTCTCGATGGCGAGGAGGCGCTGGTTTACACAGCCGGCTCACCCTTGCGTCCGGACGTGAAGGGACCCGGATATTGGGTGTTTGCGCCGGCGCGGCTTGCCGGTGGCAGCATCGTTCTTGTCAATCGAGGCTTCGTGCCAGTCGATCGCAAGGACCCGGCCATGCGTGCCGAGGGCACGCCGCGTGGCACCGTCGACCTGGTCGGCGTCGTCCGATGGCCGGAGACGCGCGATTCCTTCACGCCAGCGGACGATCCAAAACAAAATGTCTGGTACTTGCGTGATTCTAGTGCGATCGCGACATTCAAAAAATGGGTGACCGCGGCGCCGTTCTATATTGATCAGGAAGAGCCGATGTCACCCGGCGGCTGGCCAAAACCGGGCAAGCTCGAAGTGCATTTACCCGACAATCATCTGCAGTATGCCATTACTTGGTTCGGCCTCGCGTTGGCGCTCGCTGGCGTTTACGTCGCTTGGCTTGCCCGCCGCCTCTTTGGGCGGACAGAGCATTTCTTGTGAAAGCGGACACGCAAGGGTACTGTGCCGCTGCCAATACCGTTGTGATCAGAGCTTAAAATAAAGCTGAATCAATGCGTTACGTCTCCACCCGGGGGGAGGCTCCCTCGCTCGACTTTGTCGAAGTGATGCTTGCGGGCCTCGCCCGCGATGGCGGCCTTTACGTGCCGGAACGCTGGCCGAGCCTCGATCGCGCGACGATAGAAAGCTTCGCCGGCAAGCCATACGCCGAGGCCGCCGTCGAGGTGATCCGTCCATTTGTCGGAGATGGAATTGCAGAGGTCGATCTCGCCCGCATGACGCGCGAGGCTTACGGGAATTTCCGCCACCCGGCGGTGGCGCCGCTCACCCAGCTCAGTCCGAATCTTTTCGTACTTGAGCTCTTCCATGGGCCGACGCTCGCCTTCAAGGATCTAGCGATGCAGCTAGTCTCGCGGCTGATGGATCATGTGCTGCATCAACGCGGCGAATGCACCACCGTCGTGGTCGCAACGTCCGGCGACACGGGCGGCGCTGCCGTTGAGGGCTTCCGCGGCCGTCCGCAGACGGATGTGGTCGTCCTGTTCCCACAAGGCCGCATTTCCGAGGTGCAACGGCGAATGATGACCACCGTGCCGGATGCGAATGTGCACGCGCTCGCTATAGAAGGCACGTTCGACGATTGCCAGGCGCTGGTGAAGGCCATGTTCAACCATCACGCCTTCCGTAAGCGCGTGCGACTCTCCGGCGTCAATTCCATCAATTGGGCGCGCGTCGTCGCGCAAGCCGTCTATTATTTCACTGCGGCTGTCGTGCTCGGTGCACCGCACCGGAAAATAGCATTCACCGTGCCAACCGGAAATTTCGGCGATGTCTATGCGGGCTATGTCGCTTCACGCATGGGTCTGCCGATTGATCGCCTGGTGGTGGCGACCAATGTCAACGATATCCTTGTCCGCACCTTCGCCAGCGGCGCGTACGAGATCCGCGACGTTGTGGCAACAACTTCACCATCGATGGACATCCAGGTTTCCTCGAATTTCGAACGCCTGTTGTTTGATGCCTATGGCCGGGACGCTTCTGCTCTCCGTGCACTGATGGGCTCGCTGGCCCAGTCTCGCCGCTTCGCGGTGTCGGCACACGCGCTCAAGGAGCTGCGCGCCCTGTTTACTGCTGACCGTGCCGATGAGGAGGAGAGTGCTGCCGAGATTCGCGCCTGGATACGCGAGGCCAATTATTGTGTTGACCCACACACCGCTGTCGCATTGGCAGTAGCCGAAAAGGAGACACGCGATCCTTCGGTTCCGATGGTGGTGCTGTCGACCGCACATCCCGCGAAATTTCCCGATGCGGTCAAAGCCGCTTGCGGTATCGTTCCCGCGCTACCAGATAGGCTCGCTGATCTGACAAAACGAAAAGAGCGCATCACCGTGCTGCCGGTGGATCAGGCAGCTGTAGAACGATATGTAACATCCATTTCGCGCGCGGCGCGTGAAGGAGCAGCGGCATGAGTGTTGAAGTGACCCGTCTCCCGTCCGGTTTGTCAGTGGTGACGGATCGAATGCCCCATCTCGAAACAGCTTCGCTTGGTGTGTGGATCGGCTCCGGCAGCCGCAACGAGATGCCCGACGAGCACGGCATCTCGCATCTGCTTGAGCACATGGCCTTCAAGGGCACGAAACGCCGTACCGCGCGGCAGATCGCGGAAACGATCGAGGCGGTGGGCGGAGATCTCAATGCGGCGACGAGTGCAGAATCGACGGGCTATTTTGCACGCGTACTTAAGGCCGACGTTCCGCTTGCAGTTGATGTTCTGTCCGATATCCTCTCCGAACCGTCCTTCGATGCGGAAGAACTGCGTCGTGAGCAAAACGTGATCGTTCAGGAAATCGGCGCGACTGAGGACGCGCCTGACGATCTTGTGTTTGATCGCCTCCAGGAAACGGCGTTTCCGCTGCAGCCGATTGGCCGCTCCATTCTCGGTACGCCAGATACGGTGCGCTCTTTCAACCCTGCACGCCTGCGCGCCTATCTATCGCGCAACTATCGTGCTCCTAACATGGTGGTGGCTGCGGCCGGGGCGATTGAGCATGACGCAGTCGTTGCCGAAGTCGACAAGCGTCTCGCCAGTTTCAAAAGCCCGGCCGCGCCGAAGCCGGAACCAGCGCATTTCCGCGGCGGCACGAGAGTGGAAACACGCGACCTCGAGCAAGTGCATATAGCCATGGCACTGCAAGGATTGCCCGTGCGCGACGAGCGGCTCTATAGCTTGCAGGTATTCACAAGCGTGCTGGGCGGAGGCATGTCGTCGCGTCTGTTCCAGGAAGTGCGCGAAATTCGCGGCCTCTGCTATGCCATCCAGGCCTTCCATATGCCGTTTGCCGATACCGGATTGTTCGGTCTCTATGCCGGTACGGACGAATCCGATGCGCCCGAGCTCATGCGTGTGGTGATCGATCAGATCGGCAACGCCACCGAAACGCTGAACGATACCGAGGTTAGACGTGCTAAAGCCCAGATGAAGGCCGGGCTTTTGATGGCACTTGAAAGCTCCGAGGCGCGCGTCGGTCAATTGGCGCGACAAATGCTCGCTTATGGGCGTCCAATTCCGGTGGAGGAGATTGTCGCCAAGGTCGATGCAGTCACCGTCGAAACCGCCCGCGCGGCTGGCCGCGCCTTGATTGGGGGAGCCAGGCCTGCGATTGCCGCGCTCGGACCGGGCAATGGTCTTGCCAGCACCGCCGCAATCGCTGAAAGTTTGGTTCGCCGCGCGGCCTGACCCGCGCGGCCGACACTGTCCATGGCGTTCTTCAGGACCGTCAGTTTCAACGAAACCATACCGGGCATTACAGGCGCGGGTGTCACATTGCGCGCGCCCCATAGCGGCGATTTTGCCGAATGGGCAGCTTTGCGCGAGAGGAGCCGTGGCTTCCTTGTTCCCTGGGAGCCGACTTGGCCGCCCGATGATCTCACGCGTGGCGCCTTTCGCCGCAGGCTTAAGCGATATGCCGAAGACCAACGTAGCGATTTGGCCTACGCCTTTTTGATCTTCCGTAGCGAAGATAACGCCATGGTTGGCGGGTTAACGCTCGCCAATATCCGTCGCGGCGTGGCACAGGCGGGCAGTATCGGATATTGGATTGGCGCACCATTCGCTCGTAAGGGCTACATGACCGCGGCGGTACGCGCGCTGATACCGTACAGTTTCACGACGCTGCGGCTGCACCGGCTGGAGGCGGCCTGCATTCCCGACAACACCGCATCGGTCCGCTTGTTGGAAAAAACGGGATTCAGGCGAGAGGGCTATGCCCGCGACTATTTGTGCATCAACGGAATCTGGCAGGATCATTTACTGTACGCGCGGCTCAAGGACGACATCGGTTGAATGGCTGCCTTGGGGCAGCCACGCTTGGCTTGTTATAAGTGCAGCGTGCAATGACGGCGAGAAACGCGAGATAAAATGGCCGGAGAACAAACTGCCAAGGCTGTGAGGGCAACTATCGGCGTTACAGCATTGTTAGGCCTATCGCTGGTGCTTGTCGGCTGCGGCTCCAGCAATCTATTCAACACCTCCGCACTGGACCTTTTCAGTACATCTTCAAAGGCAACCACTGGCGGTACCGAGACTGGTACTGAATCTGCTACCAATGTTGAGTGCCCCAGCGTCAATGTGCGGACCGGCGCGGCGACGCTGATGATCGGTAGTAAACCGGGTGAAGGCGAACCGTCTGCCGTTGATCTGCGATATCAGGCGACGATCATCCGTACCGCGCGCGAGTGTCACGTGAATGCCGGTAGCATGACCATGAAGGTTGGCATTGAAGGCCGAGTCATCACCGGACCTGCTGGCGGTCCCGGCACGATCGATGTGCCGCTGCGCATTGCGGTGGTGCATGAGGGCGTCAACCCGAAGCCAATCGTATCAAGATTCGCTCGCGTGCAGGTAACGGTAGCCAGCGCGGTCGATCGGGTTACCTTTACGCATATCGACCCCGAAATCTCTTTTCCAATGCCGCAGCCACTAGCGGATATTGATGCCTACGTCGTTTACGTGGGCTTCGATCCAATGGGGGCGCAGCCGGAAAAGAAGAAACCCGCAGGCAAGCCGAGACCAAAGCCAAAATCGGTGGCGAAACCGCGTGAAAGCTGAATGAGAACTACCAGATCGATGATCGCGCTCTTTGGCGCGCGCAGGCCTGAGATGACGGTGCGGACGCCGGCTGAACGCACTGCTGGCGTGGCTGCCACCCACAAAGCCGATCGCAGTCATGCCGGCTGCGACACTGGCAGCCACGCCAACTGGTGAGTCTTCGACCACAATGCACGCGCTCGGCTTTACGCGAGAATAGGGGCAGGGCAGGAACGCGCAATGCCGACCGATTGCTATTCCGGTGGTGTTTTGCACATCGTCAAATTGAATAGCGGTGACCTCGCATTCATGCGAGTCGGGCGCCTGCTACGATTGACGCCGGCGCAACAAAAAGGTCGACGCGAGAACTTGCAGAAGCGTCAATCCGCCGGCTAGTTCAACTTCTTGCGGACGTCTTCGATGCCTTTGGCGATCAATTCGCCCGCGAGCTGGCCTTTGGTTTCAGCACCGAGGATCTTCTGGGCCGCAGCGATGGCAGCTTCGGCGGCTGCGCTACGCACGTCAGCGGCCGCCTGTGCTTCAGCTTGGGCGATCTTGGTTTCAGCCAGCGCGGTGCGGCGGACGACGAAATCTTCAATTTTTGCTTTCGCTTCAGTCGCGAGTCGCTCGGCCTCGGCTTTGGCACCTGAAATAATGTCTTGCGCCTCGCCTTCGGCGGCTTGCCGCTTGCGCTGATACTCGGCCAAAAGTTGGGCCGCTTCGTCCTTGAGCTTGCGCGCCTCGTCGAGCTCGGCCTTGATGCGTGCCGACCGCTCGTCGAGCGATTTCGCCAGCATGCGATGAACGCCGATGAATCCCAGCCCCGACAGGAATACGACGAAGGCCAATGCCACCCAGGTTTCCGCTTCCATCAGCATGGCTACTGGCCCTTCAACACGTCAGCGACGGCTGCTGCAACCGACTTCTCGTCCGGAGATTTCCCGATCAGCCGCTCGACAATGGCGCGCGCAGCACCTTCAGCAATACCGCGAACATTCGACATCGCCGATTGTTTGGCGGCGGCGATGGCTTTTTCAGCGGCCGCAAGCTTCGCATTGAGCGCATCCTCAAGCATCTTTCGACGCTCTTTAGCTTCCGCCGCTTGTCGCTCTCGCGTTTCGTTCGCCATCGCCTGCGCGCGCGCGCGTGCGTCCGCGAGGGCCTTTTCGTAGGCTGCAACCGCTGCGTCCGATTCACTCTTCAGCCGGGAGGCTTCGCCGATGTCGTCAGCGATGCGCTTCTGGCGACTCTCAATGATCGAAGCAACGCGCGGCAATGCTAGCTTCGACATCAACACGTAGAGCAAGACAAAGGCGATCGCCAACCACACGAGTTGCGAGGCGAAGGTCTCCAACTGAAACGGCGGAAAGCCGCCGTGACCACCCTCAGCAGGGTGCCCGGTGCTCGTCGTGTGCGCGGGCTCGGCCATCATTTGCTCCGATGCGTGCGCAAGCTCGGCTCTATAGCGCGAATAGCAGCAACAGCGCGATCAGCAGCGAGAAGATGCCGAGCGCTTCGGTAATGGCGAAACCGAAGATCAGGTTGCCAAACTGGCCTTGGGCAGCCGACGGATTGCGCAGAGCGGCGGCCAAATAGTTGCCGAAGATGATGCCGACGCCGACGCCGGCGCCGCCCATGCCGATGCAGGCAATGCCCGCACCGATATATTTTGCTGCCACTGGATCCATAACTAGCTCCTTCTGGTTTTCCGTTCGGGCCGTCAGTGACCCGGGTGAATAGCATCGTTGAGATAGATGCAGGTGAGGATCGCGAAGACGTAGGCCTGGAGGAATGCGACCAGCGTCTCCAGGGCAAAAAGCATGACGACCATCAGGAACGGAAGCACGCCGCCAATCCAGCCAACGACGCCGAGTCCAGTGCCGAGCAGGATGATGAAGCTGGCGAAGACCTGAAGCGTGATGTGTCCGGCCAGCATGTTGGCAAAGAGACGTACGCTGTGTGAGACCGGCCGCGACACGAACGAAAGGATCTCGATCGCTACGATCAGCGGCAGAATATAGATTGGCACGCCCTTGGGCACGAAGAGGTTGAAGAAGTGCAGTCCATGCCGCATGAGGCCGTAGATCAGCACGGTAAAGAACACTGTGAGTGCCAGCGCGGCAGTGACGATGATGTGGCTAGTGACCGTGAAGGACTAGGGGATCAGGCCGATCATGTTCAGCGTCAGCACGAACATGAAAATCGAGAATACAAAGGGGAAAAACTTCATGCCTTCGGAGCCGGCGGTGCTGCGCACGGTCGTGGCCACGAATTCATAGGCAATCTCGGCGGCCGATTGCAGGCGCGAGGGGATGAGGCGGCGGCTCGCGGTGGCGCCGACCAGAAAGAAAGTGAGGCCCAGCACCGTAGCCAGCATGAAGGCGGCCGAATTGGTGAAGACGATCTCGGTGCCTCCGATCTTTGCAACCGGAAACAGATTTTGAATCTGGAACTGCTCGATAGGGTCGACGGCCATGGTCGTTAGTCGTTCAGATGTCTCTCACGCAAAATTCCTGCCGCTCGCATCACGTTCAGTACGCCAGCGGCGAAACCGAGCAACAAAAATACGATGAGCCCCCACGGCGAAATTCCGAGCCAGCGATCAAGCAGCCAACCGATCGCCGCGCCCACTAGCACCCCCGCGACCAGTTCGGTCGACAGTCGGAAACCACGGGCGATCGCCGAAGGATCGGCGGTCTGACGAGGACCTGAGCCGTTTTCGGATGGTCGGTTCGCCTGCGCGAGCCGTTTGCCGAGACCCCGGAGCCTCGCGGAGAGAGCAGCCTCGTCGTCCGGCGGTTCGCTACGATTGCCTGTACCGCGCGTGACGTCAGCCATGCTTTCGACTCGCGTGGATTTCAGGTTCCGCGTGTCCCGCCGCCCTAAAAGCCGCGCGGACCATACTTATCGCGTTTCTTTGAGTCAAGGAACCGCCCTTCCGCACTAAGTAATTGATAGGAGGTAATTAACGCCGAATTTTTGCAATAGACAATAGTACGCCAGTCGTCGGTTCAGAGTGCGAAGGCGCGGTGGTACGCTTATACACTCCCGGCGCGAACCTAAGGAAAAGCCATGCGCATCGTGATGCTCGTCTTCACCGCCATTCTCGCTAGCACAAGGATGCCGGCGCTGGCGCAAACCGTAATAGATATTGAGAGTCAAAAAGTGGCGTCGCCACAGGTGCAGGATCAAGGTCAGCCCCAGCCCCAGCCCCAGCCCCAGGCCCAGCCCCAGCAAGCTCCCGCTCAAACGCAAGAAGGCTCGCCGCCGGGTTCGTCGAGCCGCTACAGCTTTAATCGCGTCGATAACGGTTTTTTGCGTCTCGACAACGAGAGCGGGCAGGTCGCCTACTGCAATCCGCGCGCCGTCGGCTGGGCATGCCAGGCGGTGGCGATTGACCGCGCTGCGTTGGAGGCAGAGATCGCAAGCTTGCAGAAACAAGTCGCGTTGCTGCAGAAGCTGGATGTAGAAATCGTTCAATTGCAAGATGAAGTTGCGTCGCTGAAGAAGGAAATCGCAGTCCTGAAGGGGCCGCCTCCACCGCGGCCGCCGGCAGACCTTACACCGCCTCGCGACAAAGGCGACGATGTGACAATCAAATTGCCGACGGACGAGGAATTTGCACGTGCCCGCGACTTCATAGAAAAGACCTGGCGCCATCTTATGGAGATGATTGTCACTATTCAGAAGGACATGATGCGCAAGGGCTAAGCGGCCTCGCGATTGCAACCTGTCCATGCCCGGTCGAATGTCAGCCATTGTCGAGGCCGTCCCACAGCTGATTGCCAGCGCGACCTTGCACGTCGACACGTCCAGCCTCGGCTTCACCGATATCACTGCCAACGCCGCGGGCTTCATCGATCAAATCAGGGCCAGCCAGGGCACTTTGCTGATCTATTTGCGACACACATCGGCCTCGCTCGCCATCCAGGAGAACGCAGATCCTGACGTGCAATCAGATCTGACCGCCGCACTCGATCGGTTGGCTCCGGAAAACGCTCCCTGGATCCATGACGTGGAGGGTCCGGACGACATGCCGGCGCACGTCAAGGCGATGCTTAACGGGGTGTCGTTGCATGTACCGGTGACGGGCGGCAAACTCGCGCTCGGTATCTGGCAGGGCATCTATCTCATCGAACATCGGCGCCGGCCGCACAGCCGCGAGGTTATCTTCCAGTTCATCGGCAGCCGGAAATGAAAACGCCCCGCAGCTCTGAATAAAATATTAGATTACAATTTGCCCAAAGAATCGTTGATATAAATCAATGGCGCTTCTTGCCAGCATGACTTGCTGGTGGGTTAGGCGGACGGCCGGACCATCCGATTAGCTGACGTTTGGGCGGAAAATCTCCCAGAGTCCCGATGATCGATCATTGGCGGTTTGGTCAAGCATGTCGATACCTTTGAAGGTCTTTTGCGCCTCATGAACTGTGCGGTAACGGTGCATCAAAGAAGTGCGGGGCCGAACGGGCCCGCACCTGACTTGTCTTGCAAGTTGCCGATTGCGCCTGTTTCGCCTCCGGCCCCCAGATTTTCATCTTGTACGTCTCCGGCATCAAGAACAGGCTGAGCACCAAGCATATCGCTGGAACAGCGATCGGGTAGATCAGTGCATAAGCGAGACTACCCGTTGCTGTGAACGCCGCTGTGGTGATGAACGGCACCAGTCCGCCGCCCCAGCCGTTGCCGATCATGTACGGCATGGATACCGACGTGTAGCGGATCCTGCCGGGGAAAAATTCGGCGAGGAACGCGCCGATTGGTCCGTAGACCATTCCCACATAGCAGACGAGAATGGCCACGATGAGGATCGCAA
>JBARNC010000192.1:0-2887 GCA_049802775.1 Pseudolabrys sp.
GGCCAAGCCCGCCGCCTAGGTCCTCGAGATGCTCACGAAACCCGTCGAGGATGTTGATCATGAGGGGCCGTGCGTCGACAATCTTCTGGAAGCTCGCCCACTCGCCGATGAGACAGAACGTGCCTTCGCCTGTCCTAACCAGCGACCCGCCGCGGAAGCCCTTGAGGCCGGGATTCATGCCGCGGTGCTGCGCTATGAATTGCTCTTGATGGCCGGGCTTGACGCGAAACCGCACGATATTGAATGCCGTCATATCGTCCACCCAACGGTGAAGGCATAAAAATTGCGCTGATTTTCTGTCATGCGCAAGCCAGCATTGAAACAACCGAGTGCCGGAATGATTGGTAGATTTGGCTCATCAAGCTCTATGTCCGCTACGTAGTGCGCTTTCGGACAATACAAAGCTGGATTTTGGCCCCGATGGTTTGTCCGCTAATGACCCAAAGTGGACATCGGCCCTGATGTGCCATTCCTCACTTCTCACTCGTCCGGACGATCTGTCATGGTTGTGGCCTTTCGGTCACATCGCAAGATTTCCAGCTGCAATTTTCCCTCACCTTGCCTCGCCCTCTATTGCTCTTCTAAAGTTTTCCCAGCGAGAAGGCGCGAGGTCGCGGGTTTTAACGCTTCGCGGGGGCAGGATGAGCGGATTCGGGGGCGACGGCCGATTGAGCCGCATCGTGAGCCTGTTCGGGTTGGGCATAGGTTGCCTGGCACTTGCCAATTGCGCAAATGGCAATATGTCCAGCCGGGTCGCTACCACCGACGCAAAACACAGACTCGGACACCAAATAATCCACGACGAGCGGATTGTTTGCAATGAGCGCGGCTGTTCGGATCGCGCCATTAGGGATCGAACCGCAATCCAGTATGTGACCAATGGTGACGGCGCAGTTGTCGGCCGTAGGCCTACCGGTTGCCCGCGTAATTCCGCGCACGTCGCCGGCCCCTGGAATGGCGGCGGTGCGCAACCATCATGTGATGATACTGATGAGCCAAGTCGACGGCGGCAATTGGCTGGTGCATGATGGCAACTCCGGGTCCGGTTTGACCCGCGAGCATGTGCGATCAATCGGCGGATATATTATTGTCAACCCGCAAGTGGCCTCGACCGAGGCGATGCTGAAGTAAATTCCGCCTAGATTGCCAACTTCAGTTTTTTGGCGGTGCGGAATGCCACCTTCCTACCGGCCTTGATTTCGACTGGCTCACCCGTCATGGGATTGCGACCCATACGGGCAGGTCGATCCCGTACTTGCAAGATACCGAGACCGGCGATTTTCACCCGCTCACCTTTCTGAAGATGCCTTGTGATCATACTGATCAAGTCGTTTAACATCTCCTGACTAGCGCGCTTGCTGAGGTGATGCTGGTCCGCGAGCATAGCGACCAAGCGTTCCTTGGTGATCGTCTTGGTGACTTTTGGCATGGACGGGGCGGTTGGCCTTACTGCTGCTATCGCTGCCATTGAAATAGCTCCTTCGGCGCACGATGCGCGAAGAATGAGCAGGGTCAGATTCGCAACTTAACGCAAGGGGCAAGCGTTCTTTGCAATGGTTTACCCACAGAAAATGATCGCGAAGTTAATGCGTTACGTCTCCGCTCGGGCGTTTAGAACTTGTTAAACATGATGATCCTAACGTTCCGTCATCGGGCCTAGCTGAGTGCTCGTATGAGGCACGAACATCACCACATGTATCAAATTGAGGGCGAGACGATGCAGACCACATGCCTCATAGATCATTCATTAGAGGGCACAATTCCCCGTTTCCTGTCTCGCGCCTGTCATCCCGAATTGAACGTGAGCGCCGCGACCCGCGCTAAGCTAGATGCTGAAGATCGCGGAGCACGTCCGCGCGCGGTGGCAGAAGAGGGTCACCAGCCAGGTTCGTTCCAATCAGGTTCGTTCCAATCCGCTGAAATTGCAGCGTGATGGTGCTCGAGGTCCCGATGAGCATTTTGCTCAGTGCGATGAGCAGATCGAATGATTGGATCGATGTCCGCTATTGGCACAAAGCGGACAATCCGACCGCACCCCGCCTTTGGCCGCTATTGGAGTAAACAGCGGACAAAACCGCCGCTCAATTGCCGCGTGGCGCCGGCCGATTACCCCATCTTTGGGTCATTAGCGGACATTCACGCCCTCGAAGTAGTCGATCCCGAAGCATGGACACTTTGATCTGGGCCGCCCTTATTCGCATGTCCTCATACGCCCAAACATTGGACGGCGCGCCGCCTGTTTCGCCAGCAAGTGTGCGAGGGCCTTTTCCCCCGCTTTGGCTGCCTCTGCCATGCTTTCAAAAAATACTGGAGAGCGTTCTACCGGCACGCTTTTACAGGCACAGTAAATCTCCCACCGCCATGGCTTTTGGTGGGCCTGCCCTTCGCTTCACGACGACCGAATAATCAGTTGGGTTAAATTCTTCACGCACCGCACGCGCAAGCGCAGCAGCGCTACGACGACTTCTTTAGCGTCGCTATCAAACGCATGAGCGGCTTCTTTTTGGTAGTATTCGCCCATTCTACATAGCGTTCGTTTTACGTCGGGGGTTCCCGTTCAGCCGGCCTGCGAATGGAACAGCATCGCGAGCTTCAGCAGTTCGTCTTTGCGCGACAGTGTTACTTTACTTCCTCCAAGTTTTTAGGCGCCATTCACGGGTGTCGTTCCGAGTCAATGGATGGTGGAACTTTCCCGTCAACACGGGCGGAACATTGTCGCGGACATCGCAGTTGGTTTCTAACGATGGAGGTGTTTCCGCCATGACGAAATTTTTGCGACTGACAGCAATTCTGGTGCTGGCAGCGGCGATAATGCCGTTGAGTGTCAATGCGAAGGAACAAAGGAAGGAAGCGGCGGCAAAAGCAGGGCCAGCCCCCGCCCCACGTG
>JBARNC010000193.1:0-6393 GCA_049802775.1 Pseudolabrys sp.
AGAGAGACCTACTGGCGGCAACCCGCACACTTGGCCTGGAACTGCATGTTCTGCGAGCAAGTACCGAACGTGAGATCAATGACGCTTTTGCGACTTTAGTTCACCTGCAGGCAAACGCGCTTCTGATCGACGCCGATGCATTGTTCATAAGTCACTCCAAACAACTCGCCGCGCTAGCCACTCGCTATGCGACTCCCGCGATCCACGCAGCCCGGGATTTTGTCGTTGCCGGCGGTCTAATGAGCTATGGAAATAGTCCAGCGGAATCGTATCGCCAAGCCGGCGTTTACGCTGGCCGCCTTCTCAAGGGCGAGAAGCCGGGCGACCTGCCTGTCCAGCAGGCCACAAAAATCAGTCTGGCTATCAATTTGAAGACGGCAAGAACGCTCGGCCTCAACGTCCCCAACACGCTGATCGGTCGCGCCGACGAGGTGATCGAATAGGCGGACCAATGTCCGCTATTGGCACAAAGCGGACATGCCGAGTTGTACTGCACATGTCCGCTTTTGGGGGTAAAGCGGACATCGGGATTGACGGACGGGGCAATGAAACAGCCTGAGCCAGGGCCGTTCGAAGGACTTAGGTCCAGAATCCGTACCGCACCGGTTGGGCTCGCCGTGATAGGTTGTCGGGCATGACGGGATACGGACAGTTCTGCTCCATGGCGCGCGCCCACGAAGTGCTGGGCGGTCGGTGGACCCTCTTGATCGTACGGGAAATACTGTGTGGCAGCCGCCGCTTTAACGACATCCGCAGGGGCATCCCCCGCGTGTCCCGCACCGTCCTTTCCGAACGGCTCCAGGCTCTCGTCTTCGCCGGGGCGATCGTTCGGACCGACGGTCCCCACGGCCCGGAATACACCCTCACCGAAGCGGGGCAGGAACTGGCGAACCTGGTGAGCGCCCTCGGCACATGGGGACAGCGCTGGCTCGCGCGCAAGCCGGCGAATGAGGACCTCGATTTGGAGCCGTTGTTGGTCGATATGCAACGGCGAGTCCATTTTGCAGCCCTGCCCAAGGACCCCTTCGTGGTGCGGTTCGAGGTTCGTGGCCATCGCCAGCGCTTCTTGCTGCTCAGGAAGACCGAAGCATCACTTTGTCATCAGAACCCGGGCTTTCCCGAGCCGGTGTGTGTGCGGGGACCGCTGGCTGCCCTGGTCGCCTGGTGGCGCGGCGACATGAGCTTCGTCGAGGCCCAGAGGATGGGGTTGGCGATTGACGGGCCCAAGACGTTTACCCGGGCGTTTCCGAAGTGGTTCGACCTCTATCCGTTCGCCCACATCGGACCGGCCGGACGGAAGACGGATAAGAGTCCTGCACGCGCTCGGACCGCGATGGGCGCATCGTGACCCTGAGAATCGTCCGCCTGGGTGAACCCCGCGATCCACAAGAAGGAACTCGGATCGGCACGGTGCGGCGTCCGCCGCGTGGCGTTCGGAAGGAACGCTATGAGGTCGACGACTGGTTCGATGTTTGGTTTCCCAATCTCGCGCCTAGCGCAGAGCTGATGGCACAGGGCAAGGCGGCGGTGACAGAGACTGAATGGAAACGCTTCGTCCGCGCGTTCAAAGCGGAGATGAATGTGCCGGCGGCGCAGCGGACGCTCGATCTGCTGGCGGCGCTCTCGCATGGTGCCAACTTGTCGATCGGCTGTTACTGCGAAAACGAGGCCCGCTGCCACCGGTCCGTGCTTCGCGAACTACTGAAGGACCGCGGCGCGAGCCTCGGGTAGCCGCGACCGCAACAGCCGAGGCTCTGGTCGCTGACGGTCAGGATTCCGTACCCCATGAGTGTCGCGGCTGAGCCTATATGACTCTCGTCGCTCAACATCCAAACCGAAAGGAATATCCCATGTCTGCTCATCTGCTGATTATGTATCCACACCCCAAGGACGTGAAGGAGTTTGACCGCGCCTATCGCGAGGAACACCTGCCGTATGCGACCCCGAGGCTGAAAGGCGCGACGGGTGTCGTGACCAAGCGCGTGGTCGGACCATCCTTCGCGCAGCCGCCCTACCATCTGATCTCCGATGTCAGCTTCCCAACAATCGAGACGCTTAAGGCAACTGCTGCCTCGAGCGGCAAGGAAGCGTTGACCCATGCGGCGTCGATCAGTTCCGGTGGTGCGCCAACAATCGTGGTTGTCACTGACGACGCTCAAGGCGTCTGATAATACCCGGACCAAGGCTGCTGTGTCGGCCTTGGTCCGGATTTGTCAAGCTTCGCTTCCGCTGTCGCCGTGCGGACATGCAGCGCGAGTTCATCACGCTTCCTTGTGGAGCAACGGTTGCCTGCCCGCTCGCGGAACACAACAGCGGGCGATGCCTGTGATCCGATACAAGCCCGCGCAAAAGGAGAATTCCCATGAATTCCGGTCTGTCTATTGCTGTCGCTGCAAAAAAGCTTGCCAGCACGTTCTCGGGCCAACTGCTTCAGCCCGCCGATGTCGGCTATGACGATGCTAGGAAGGTTCACAACGGGCTGGTGGACAAACGCCCGGCATTGATTGCCCGCTCCGGCGGCGTGGCCGACGTTGTCGGCGCCGTCGAGCTTGCGCGAAACCTCAGCCTTGAGGTCGCGGTTCGGGGCGGCGGCCACAATGTGGCGGGGCGCGCCACCATCGATGGCGGGCTCATGATCGACCTCGCACCGATGAAGGGTATTTACGTCGATCCCCGCGCTCGTACCGTTCGGGCTCAGGGTGGCGTCACCTGGGCCGAGCTCAACCGCGAGACGCAACTGCACGAGCTTGCGGTCACCGGCGGTGTCGTGTCCACCACCGGAATCGCGGGACTCACGCTCGGGGGTGGACTGGGGTGGCTCATGGGCAAATACGGATTGGCACTCGACAACCTTCGATCCGTGGAGGTTGTCACGGCCGAAGGTAAGGTGCTGCTGGCAAGCAAGGAGGAAAACTCCGATCTCTTCTGGGCCGTGCGAGGTGGAGGCGGAAACTTCGGCATTGCAACATCTTTCGAATATCAGCTTCACCCGGTGGGGCCGACGGTCACAGGTGGCCTGATCGCCTTCCCATTTGACCGCGCCCGCGACGTACTAAAGTCCTTCCGCGACCGCACCGCGTCGCTGCCTGACGAGCATACGCTCTTCGCCGGGCTCATTCATGCTCCCGATGGCTCGGGCACCAAGTTGGCAGTCTTGGTAACCTGTCACTGTGGTCCGCTTGATGCAGGCGAAAAGGCGGTGCGGCCACTTAAGACGATCGGGTCTCCGGCGCTGGATGCAATCGGCCCGATGCCTTACAGCCAACTCAATAGCATGCTCGACGCCGCCTATCCCAAGGGGCTCTTAACTATTGGAAATCGAGCTTCCTAGCGGAATTGAGCGATGACGCGATCGACACGATGATCGAGTCCTTTGCCCGATGCCCAACCACCATGGGCCAGATACTCATCGAGCATTTCCATGGCGCTGCAACGCGGGTGGCAGTCAGCGACACGGCCTTCCCGCACCGAGCAGAGGGCTACAACTTTATCGTGATCTCCGAGTGGATAGAGCGGGCGAATACCGATCGATCCATTGCCTGGGCACGGCAGTCATACGCACAGATGGAACCCTTCTTCGCATCCGGCCGCTACGTGAACTACCTCGGTGATGATGAAACAGGCGATCCGGTGGCCATTGCATATGGTCCCAACTACCGGCGGCTGCAGGAACTCAAGTCGAAGTACGATCCGAACAACTTCTTTCACATGAACCAAAATATTCGCCCGTCGTCTTGAGTTGAGCCACGATTGTGTAGCTGCACGCCGCCGTTTGGGCGCGCTGACGAGGTGATCGAATGAATGAAATGTCCGCTACAAAACGGACATACCGAGTTGCACCGCACATGTCCGCTTTCGGGGGTAAAGCGGACATCAAGATTAGAAACCGCAATGTTCGCTAATGACACAAAGCGGACATTGGAAGGTTTGTCGACCGCCAATTAGTCTATTGTCCAGATCAGGATACCACGCATTACCTTACCAACGATTTCGCCTTGCTAAGTACTGCACAAAGGCGCAACGGTTTAATTGTGTAGGGTATTCATCCCGCGCGAATGTTTGGTAACTGCGCTGATTTTATCAACCCTCCTGGCTAACACGAGCGCGGGAGAGTTTGGAGGTTCGTGATGACGCTCTCGCTCAACGACACAGCTCCCGATTTCGAGGCCGAAACCACTGAAGGCAAGATCCGCTTCCACGAGTGGATCGGCAATAACTGGGCGGTACTGTTCTCCCACCCGAAGGATTTTACGCCGGTGTGCACAACCGAGCTCGGCTATATGGCCAAGATCAAGTCTGAGTTTGACAAGCGCGGTGTCAAGATCATCGGCCTGTCGGTTGATCCGCTCGACCGGCACGTCGGCTGGGCGGCCGACATCAAGGAGACACAGGGCTTTGCTCCTAACTATCCGATGATTGCTGACGTCGATTACAACGTGTCGAAGCTGTACGGCATGCTGCCGGCGCCGGTGTCGGGCGATCCGACCAAGCGCACCCCGGCCGACAATCAGACCGTGCGCAACGTATTCGTCATCGGACCGGACAAGAAGATCAAGCTGATCCTAGTCTATCCGATGAGCACCGGGCGCAACTTCGACGAGGTGCTGCGCGTCATCGATTCATTGCAGCTCACCGCCAAATTCAGCGTTGCGACGCCAGTGAACTGGAAGAGCGGCGAGGATGTCATCATCGGTGGCTCGGTTTCGGACGAGGATGCCAAGAAGAAATTTCCGCAGGGCTGGAAAGCGCCGAAGCCTTATATCCGCATCGTGCCCCAACCCGGCCCTGCAGCGTAAGTTCATCCGAGCAATGTGGGGCTAGAGCGGACCCGCGCAAACTTCGTGTCCGCTATTGGCACGAAGCGGACATTGATGATCTGCGGGCGAATGTCCGCTTTCGGGGGTAAAACAGACATGCCGTTTTGCGCTGCAAATGTCCGCTAATGACCCAAAGCGGATATATCCGCCTGCAAGTAGCTCTAGCGCTGGATACCGAGCAGTGCCTGCCGTAAGAACCTCGGTTGCACCGAGGTCTTCAGGGCATGGCTTATCGGCTTACAGTCCAGACTTCGCCGCGCCACGGAAGAAGGATTGATGGCGCCGGATGCGGTGTTTTGATCTCCGCGCCGCAGGAATAGCAGCGATAGAGGGTGGAGCCGTCATCAGCGTGCACACGGACCATGGCCACCCCGCAAAGGGGACATGATTTAACAGCTGTTGGCGTGTTGTCCATTCGGTCCTCGACTTCGAATGGCGGCCTCAGTCTGGAGACTTCTTGTACTGAGACCGCCTTGCCCGGCTCTCCCCCCAGTAGGACAAACTGCAAAATGGGCCGAAGGGAAATTCTGCGCTTTGCGAAAAATCAAATAGTGCCGATCGAATATGATGCACGGAAGTCTGGTTTTGGCCCAAAGAGGACGTGTCTTTGACGCTGACGAATGTCCGCTTTTGGGGGAAGAGCGGACATCAAGATTCGACGCCGCCATGTCCGCTTATGACCCAAAGCGGACATCGGACAGTGTTCAGCATGCTTCATCAGCATTTCAAAAATATTTGCTGTTGAACCAACTGTGCCTACCCATAAGTTCATTGCTCAACGCGCGCTCGGTTGAGTCGCACCAACGCTGGCCTAAATAGCGCGGTAAAAATGAGCGTTTCTCATGTGTGTACTTTACGAATGCTGTGGTCAATCTGAGAAGGCATTCGGTCGCCACGCGCCCAAAACGCTTGAAGGTCTGTGTCCGCAGAGCAGAAGCCTCCTTCCGATAAGCATCAATATCGATGGTGCCGTTGCTGCGGCGGTGAATTTTGTCGGTCTGCATGGTGCGCTCCTTTGCTTTCGACCGCATGGATGCGCCTTTGCGCGCCTTAAAGTCTTTGAGCCGCGCTTGTTTTGTCCTTGAGGAAGTCTTGATATCGCTTTAGACGATCCAACCGGCATGATTTGTCAGCTAGTTGTGCGGGGCAACAACGTGCTGTTTTTGTTCGAGGATTTCGTGCTCGACAACGAGCGCCGCGAGCTGCGCGCGGGCGGTACAATTGTTCCGATCGAGCCGCAGGTGTTCGATCTTTTGGTCTATCTCATCGAAAATCGCGATCGCGTAGTCAGCAAGGATGATCTCATTGCTTCGGTTTGGGACGGCCGCATCGTCTCAGATTCGACGCTGGACAGCCGCATCAATAGAGCGCGCAAGGCACTACGCGACAGCGGCAAGGAGCAGCGCCTGATCCGGACGATTGCTCGCAAGGGCTTCAGGTTCATAGGCGAACCGGCCAAGTCAGAAAAGTCCAACGAGTCCGCAGTGGCTGCGTCGGCGGCGGGCGACCAGTCACGGCAGGAAGTCCGCTTTTGCACGGCCTCCGATGGTGTTCGAATTGCCTACGCATTGGCCGG
>JBARNC010000194.1:0-7647 GCA_049802775.1 Pseudolabrys sp.
CGGTACGTATATTTGTTGCCGTTCTGCCAGGTGATCTTGTCGGTGAGCGGCTCGGCGGCGAGGAAGAATACTTTCTTCTGGCCGGCGAAATTGGTAACCGACAGCCCGATATGCGACAGGAACGTGCCGGCAATCGCCGACACGCCTTCGCGGGTGACCAACTCCTCGGCAACGCGCACGGCTTCGCCCGGGTTGGCACCGTCGTCGCGCGAGATGACCTCCAGCTTTTTACCAAGAACACCGCCTTTGGCGTTGATCTCCTCAATCGCCATTTCCCAGCCCTTCTTGTAGGGATCGAGGAAAGCAGCCTGAGCCTTATAGCTGTTCAGCTCGCCGAGCTTGATCGTTTGCTGCGCCAAAACCAGCGAGGAAATACTGGCAGCAAGACTGGCCACGAGCGCGAAAATGAACACGTGACGCGTAGGTTTCATGATCAAAGCTCCCTGCGTAGCGGCTGACCACATCGTCGAAGCGGGGCCGCGAGTGTCTCAACGTTCTATCGTCTCCGGCAGCTTGTTTGTATGCAAATAGTCCGACCCCCAGCCCGAGCTTGTCAAGCGAGACTGGTCGCCAGCGGACTTGCGGCTAGCCCGTCGGTTTGTCGCGAAAACGATCCATCAGCGGCTTGTCCTGACCACCGTCGATTTCGATCATCGTGCCATTGACCATTTCCATCAGCGGCGAGGCCAACATAACAACGAGGTTCGCGACCTCGTCGACCTCGGCGATGCGGCCCATCGGAATCGAGGCGGGTGCGAGCTTGTCGGCCCGTTCGTAGGAGATTTTCATATCCCGCGACATTGCCTTGACCAACCCGGCCCATCGCTCGGTCCGCACCGGACCTGGATTCACGGCGACAAAACTGATGTTGTTCTTGCCGTATTGTCCGGCAAGCGAGAGCGTGAGGTTTTGCCCCGCAGCATTGGCCGCACCCGGGCAGATTTCCCAATACGACGGCTTGACGCCGTCATTGCCGATCAGGTTCACGACACGCCCACCACCCTGTTTCACCATGATCGGCAGGACGTAGCGCAGGCAACGCACATACCCCATGAACTTGAGCTGAAGCCCCTTCTCCCAATCATCTTCGGTCAAATGTTCGATGACGCCGCCAGCGGCCGACCCAGCATTGTTGACCATGATGTCGATGCGGCCGAGCGCCTTGGCGCCGTGCTCAATAAAATTATTGGCGTCAGCGTCCTTACGCAGATCCGCGGGAATTGCGACGATCTTGCGTCCCGTTTCCTTGGCGATTTCAGCCGCCGCGGCTTCGAGCGGTTCCTTGCGCCGTGCACAGATTGCGACGTCGACACCCTCCTTCGCGAGTGCGCGTGCAATGCCCTTGCCGATGCCTTCGCTGCCGCCGGTGACCAGCGCGGTCTTGCCCTTGAGCTTGAGGTCCATCGCGATACTCCCGATTCTCTATTTTGACGGTTTGTGCGCAAGCCAGCGGCCGGCTTCCGCCGCGGCAAACAGATCGGCCAAGGCCGCGTTGAATGCGGACGGCTCTTCAGTGGGGACGTTGTGACCGCAGCGCGGTATCACCAATAGGCCAGCGGTCGGCACTATGCGCTTGAGATAGACGCTGCCATCGATGCAAGGTTCGTCTTCGTCACCGACGATGATGAGCAGCGGCACTGAAAATTTCTTCAGCGCCGCTTCCATCTCCCACAACGTTGGCCGCTTGAGCTGGAGATTGAACATCGTCTGCGCATGCCCTTCGGCCGAGTGCTCCGCCAGCATACGAGCGAATTCAGCGTAGCCGCGTGGGTCCTTGTTCTTCTGCGCCTGGCGCATCGGCGCATCCGCATATTTTGCCGCCGCAGAGGCGATACCTTCTTCGGCGAACATTTTGCCGGTCTCGGCGGCGAGTACCTTCATTTCCTCGCGCTTTTTCACGTCCGGGCTCGAGCCCCAGCCGCAGCCGGCAGCAACGACCGAAATACAACGTGCGGGAGCTTGAATGCCGACATGCAACGCAGTGTAGGCGCCCATGGAGTGGCCGACGACATGTGCCTTATCGACCTTTAAGGCATCCATCACCGCCACCACGTCGTCACGTGCGATGTCCTGGCTGTAACGCGCCGCTTCGGATGGAACGTCAGAGGGCGGGTACCCGCGCTGGCTGTAAGTGATGCAGCGGTGCGCACGGGAGAAGAAGCGCATCTGCATCTCCCAGGTACGATAGTCGCCGGCATATTCGTGGACGAAAATCACAGGCGTACCGCTTCCGGCTTCTTCGTAGTAGAGCCGCGTCCCGTCCCGCGCGGTGATGTGCGGCATCACGCCCTCCGGTTACTCGCGATCAATTATTTGCACGCAAATGAAAGCGGAGTAAAGTCGCGCTCGCATTCAAGCTATGTGACGCGCAAGATCACGGCTTGAACGACCACGAGGGGAAATTGTCCATGTTAAAATTATCTCGACGCGGCCTTGCTGCGCTTGCAGCCGCCTTTTCGATTGCGACGGCTGGAATTGTGTCTGCACCAGCACATGCACAGCAAAAACCGGTGATCAAGGTCTCCAGCCTCACCTTGCCGGTATTCAATCCGCTGGTGTGGAACATCATGAAAGCACAGGGCTTTGATGCCAAGCACGGCTTCGAGCTCGACATCCACGCCTATCCCTCGATCTCCGCTTTCTATGCCGGCTTTGCCACTGGCGAGACCGACGTGCTAATCGGCGGCCCGACCATTCTGCAGAAGCTCTACCAGGAAGGCGTACCGGTCCGCATCATTGCCACTGGATTTACGCTCGCCGACCTCGTTATCTTCACCAAGAACGACCAGATCAAGTCGCTGGCCGATCTTAAGGGCAAGCAACTCGCCGTCGACATGGGCGGATCGCAATTCCAGGTCACCAAGATGTACCTGGCCGCCAAGGGCATCGACCTCGGCAAAGACATCATCGTGGTCAACGCCAACTTTGCTGTCGCTCGCGCGCAACTCGAGGCTGACCGTGTCGACGCCGCATTGGTGATCGAGCCACTCGCAAGCATCATCCTCAAGCAAAATCCCAACTGGAAAGTGATTTTCAATGGCGCGCAAGGCTGGAAGGAAATTTCCGGACAGGACGGCTGGGAAATCGTGACGGCGATGCGCGCCGACGCGATCGCGAAAATTCCAAACGGGCCAAAAATGCTGATCGCGGCGTTGCAGGATGTCGCCCAATTCATGCAGTCGAACACGGCGGAAGCCGACAAAATCGCCAACGAGACCCTCAAGCTCCCACCAGGCATTCTGGCGGCCGCGCTGGCAAGCAAACGCCTGCAAATGGTGATCCAGCCTGCCTGGGACCCGGCGACCCGCAAGACCATCACCGACATGATGGAGCGCGCTGTAAAGGCGGGTTTCTACGAAAAGATGCCCGACGAGAAGATCATCTATGCCCCATGAGGAGTTGCGGGAGTCTGTCCCGGTCCTGACCTTTCCGCGTCAGACTCTCGTGTCCCTTCTCGTCTTCGCCGTCGTCTGGGAGGCGTTGTCGCACCTGGCGCCCTATCTCGGGATTCCGCCATTTGCAATTCCCAGTTTCGTACGCATCGCGCGAAGCGTCGCGACTGTCACGCCGGTCGATATTGTAGTGACGCTCGCGCGCGTGATTGCCGCTCTCGTCGTCTCGTTCGTGCTGGGCCTCGCTCTGGCGATGGCCATGTACCGCTCGGATTCGCTCGATAATTACCTTCATCCGATGATCCGCCTGCTTATGGCAGTGCCTGTGGTGTCATGGATCTTGTTTGCGGTGCTATGGTTTCCCGGTGTCGAATTCCGCATCGGCTTTGTGCTGGTAGTCGTATGCGGCCCGGTGTTCTTGATCGATACGCTCGATGCCATGCACAGCGTGCCGCGCGAATTGCGCCATATGATGCAATCATTCAGGCCGACGACCTGGCAGTATTTCTTCAAACTGATGCTGCCGGCAATCGTGCCGACGATCTTTACTAGCTGGAAGGTCAATATCAGTCTGGCGATCCGCGTCGTTACCATCGCGGAGTTGGTTGGCGCGGTAACGGGCATCGGGCACCAGCTCTCCGTTGCACAGGAATTATTTTCGGTCGCCGACGTCTTCGCCTGGACCTTGGTGTTGGTCGCCCTTTTATTTTTGCTCGAGGCGATGGTTGCGCGCGTCGAGGCGCGCGTATTGCGGTGGCGTGCATGAACGGTCCACCTCCCATCGAAGTGCGCGGACTGCGCAAGGTTTATCGTCAAACCACAACCGGACAGGCCGTGATCGCAATCGACCACCTCAATCTCGCAATTGCACCACGCGAGGTGGTGGCAATCGTCGGCCAGACCGGCTGCGGCAAGTCCACCTTTTTCGACTTGATGATCGGACTGGAAGCGCCGAGCGAAGGTTTGATACATATCGGAGACAAGAGCCCTCACGCCGACTTCAACCATTTTCGCGGCAGGATCGCGACCGTCTTCCAGCAGGACCGGCTACTGCCTTGGCGCTCGGCACTTGATAATGCCAAGCTACCGCTCGAGCTCATCGGTCTGCCCGAGGAAGAGCAGCGCGAGCGCGCGCTGACGTGGCTCAACCGGCTTGGCTTAAGCCATTTCACCAATGCCTATCCGCACGAATTGTCGGGCGGCATGCGCCAGCGGGTCGCAATCGCGCGCGCGTTCGCGGTCGAGCCCGACATTCTGCTCGCCGATGAAGCCTTCGGGCATCTCGACGAGGTAACAGCGGCAGAACTGCGCGAGACGTTTCTCAAACTGGCGCGCGAGTGCGGCTCGACCGCGATCTTGATCACGCACCAACTGGAAGAGGCCATCAGCGTCGGCGACCGCATTGTCGTGTTTGGGAAATCGGCAAAATTGCTTGCCGACATCCATGTTGCGGGCTGGCCGAAATCAAAATACGGACTGTTACGCGAGGCGATCCAGTCGACTTTGCAGCACAACCGGTCCGATCCGCGCCTGACGCGAGTAACCAACGTCCGCCCATCCCCGCGAAAGCGGACATCCCGCAAAAAGGGCTCTAAGTGAACGGCTGGGGCAGCCGCGAAATAGACGTCTCACCCTTGCAAGATAGCCATCGCAGCATTGCCGACGGCTTCGATCGACTCGCCTGCATCGAGGAAACAGACGATTCGGCATGGACAGCTTTCGAGGCCTTCGTAGCGCCACGGGAATGCGCCGATCAGGCAGCGCTTACCGAGCATCATCTCGATGTCGCCGCCAAGATTTTCCGCGTGCAACAGGCCTTCCTGAAAGGCCCAGCTGTGGAACGGAAACATGTCCTGCTGCACTTTGCGGCCGGATTTCTTGTGGGTGTATTCAAAGGTGCCGAAGAATTCCGCCGGCGTCTCGCCGTGCTTTTTCGTGAACTCATCGGCAAGATCGGGCCGCATGCGGCGGATCGATGTGTTCATCGCGTGGTCGCACGAACCACAATCCATGCCCCACCACCGGATCTTTTTCTTGAGCATCCAGTGTAGCGTGTCGAGATTGGGCCCCGGGTGATAGCAGAAATACTTCACAAGGTCCTGCTGCAGCTGGCCCTCGTAATGACGATGCCAGCCCGTATGCACGATCAAAATGTCGCCCTCGCGGATATCGGCGTCGGCGCTTTCGAGCATCTCGGGCGTGATTACCGCCCAGTCGTGCATGTGCTTTGAGATGTCGACCACAACGCCCCGGTTGACCAGATAGTCGAGGGGCAACGAGGCCATGTCGCCCTTGCGATTGTCGGTTGCATGCATGGCGCCGTCGAAATGGGTCCCGACATGAAGCGCGGTATCGATCCGTTGCGCCACAATCATCTGCGTTTGCAGATTCTGCGAGTAATACATCTTGTTGCCGGCATAGCCAACCCAGCCGGGCGTATGCACATTCATGACGTGGGAGAGATCGACGATTTTCATCACACGTGTCCTGGTGACTATGAGTAGCAGCGCCTAATCGATCACAACAAGCCGCGCAGCGCCAGATGTGCACCGAGCAGCAGAAGGCCGATAAAGAAGTACAACCGGAAGGGTCCCATCTTGATCCTGCCGCCTACCGATTGCCCGAGCACCATTCCGATAAGTGCAGCACCGAGTGCGACCAATGACGGCAGGATCAGCGACCGTTGCATCCACCTGTATGCGCGAGCGCGAGTGCGAATGTTATTGTGGAATTCGTGAATGAAATGCCGAGCGCCTGCACCATCTTGTCGCGCTCGAATGCGAGCGCCTGCAGATAGGGCTCCCCCGGCATAACGAAGATCCCAGTCACGACCGTGATGGCGCCGGTCGCCGTGCCCTCAACAGTCCCAGCTAGGTCTCTGCATGGCGCGTATTTTACAACATGCTGCATCTCGCCCAACTGGATCACCAACGGGCTACCAGAGCGATTTCCAAAACTGAAGGTGCTGTGGGTGGAAAAGCCCTGGCCTGGGTACCGTTTATGATGCAGCGCTTCGACAACGAATTCATGATGCGCTCGTCAGAGGCGCCAGGCTGAAGAAAAAGCCGAGCGAGTACATGCGCGGTATGTATTTTTCGTCACAGCCGATGGAAATGACCAATATTGCGGCGCTGGAGCAAACCTTCCGCATGATCAAGACAGTTGCTCTATTCGTCGGACTACCCGCATTGGGACTTCGACCTACAGTCGACAATTTACGATTTGCCGTTCTTGAGTGAGCAGGCCAAGCGCAATATCCTTGATGCGACGAAGCTGTTCAACCTCAAACTGCCGGCGTAAAAGCTGGTCCCGCGTCGCATATACCGAACGATGATTGAAGAGAGGAAAAGGTGCGAATAGTTCCGGCGTTGATTTCGTCTGTGCTGCTTCTCGCGTCAGGTGCGCTGGCGCAGGATGCTGCGGCCACTTTCCCCAACAGACCGATTAAGATCATCGTCTGCGTGCCGGCCGGTGGTGGCGTCGACACGGTGACACGCATTGTTGCCGAAGGGCTGCACCAGAAGCTCGGCCAACCGGTCGTGATCGAGAATCGTGCCGGCGCCGCCGGCAATATCGGTGCTGAGGTCGTGTTCACCTCTGATCCCGATGGATACACGCTGCTGGCCGCACAGCCGGCACCGCTCACGGTCAATCCACTGCTCTACAAAAAAATAAATTTCGATCCGACGCAATTCGAACCGGTAGCAATCATGACCTCGATCGCCAATGTGCTTCTAGTGCGTCTGGATTTCCCGGCCAAGACCGCGCAGCAATTCATCACCTATGTCAAAGCAAACCCCAGCAAGGTGAACTACGCCTCACAAGGCATCGGCACCACTTCGCACCTGACGGCGGCGTTGTTCGAGCGCGTCACCGGCAGCAAGCTGGTGCACGTGCCCTACAAGGGCACTGCGCCTGCGCTCAACGACATCATCGCCGGCCATGTCGATTTCATTTTCATGGAACTTGCCTCGGCGATAAAATTACATCAGGCCGACAAGGCGCGCATTTTGGCGGTCGCCACCCACAAGCGCATCGCCAGCCTGCCGGACATACCAACACTCGACGAAGCCGGGTTGAAGGGCTTCGAATCCGGCACCTGGAATGCACTTGCCGCACCACCAAGGACTCCGGCCCCTATTGTCGCCAAGCTCAATAAAGCAGTGAACGAGGTGCTCCACAGCCCGGAAGCACAGGATCACTTTGAGCGGATCAATTTGCATGTCACCGGCGGCTCACCGGCCGAGGCCGCCGC
>JBARNC010000195.1:0-16002 GCA_049802775.1 Pseudolabrys sp.
GCCATGTCCGCTTTACCCCCGAAAGCGGACATGTGCAGTGCAATACCCCGTGTCTGCTTTGTGCCAAAAGCAGACGTGCCGTCATTCAAAAATCTCGTCGGCGTAGATCATAAGGCCTTGCGGGATGGTGATGCCGAGCGCCTTAGCCGTCTTAGCGTTTATGAAGATCTCAAGCTTCGAGGATCGCTGCACTGGCAGGTCACCGGGTTTCTCGCCCGTTAGGATGCGGCCGGTATAGATGCCAGCAAGATGATACGAATCGGCGACACTGGCACCATAGCTCAGCAAACCACCAGCCCTGGCAAACTCGCGGCTGTGAAAGATTGCCGGCACCTTGTGGCGAACGGTAATTGCTGCGAACTTTGCGACTTCGCTCAGGAAAAATGCGTCGCCCGCGGCAATAACAAGGCCGCCGGTCCGCTGCGGCAGGTTGGCGACGCCTTGTCAAATTCCTCCTCGGTGCTGGCTCGCAAGATCTGCAGTTGCAGCCCAAGGGCGCGCGTCGCATCCTGCGCGTCCCGAATTTGGACCTCGGCAACAGCAGGATTGTTAGGATTGACAGCGAGGGCGAGGACCGTGGCGTTGGGTACCAGTTGATGCAGCAGTTCCAATCGTTTCGGACCAAGCTCCAGCGTGATTTGCGTCGCTCCTGTCACGTTGCCGCCGGGCCGCGCGATATTGATCACAAGCCCGAGTTGCACTGGATATGCCGTGAAGACGATAGGGATCGTCGTCGTCGCTTTTGTTGCCGCCAGCGCAGCGGGAGTGCTCGTGGCAGCAATTACCGCCACGCGCCGATTGATCAGATCGCTCACCAAATCCGGTAACCGTTCGTAATTGCCCTCCGCCCAACGGTATTCGACCAAGACATTCTGTCCCTCGACAAAGCCCATCTCGCGCAGACTACGGCGAAACTCATTTGTGAATTTCTTGTAGTGATCCTCAATCGCGGCGTTGAGGAAACCCACCACGGGCATGGTTTGCTGAGCGCGCGCGGCAAGCGGCCATGTTGCAGCACCGCTCAAAAGCGATATGAATTCCCGCCGTCTCATTGCCTCGCCCCAAGGCTAAGGACAGCCCATCGTTGATTTAGTTGAGGCTCGTTAAGGGACCGCCCCATGTCCGCTTTGGGTCAAAAGCGGACATTTTGCGATGCGAGAGGCATGTCCGCTTTACCCCCAATAGCGGACATTGCTCAGTGGCTCACGCATGTCCGCTTTGGGCCAGAAGCGGACATTGAGTGCCACTTTTGTGGGACGCCTTCGACCACAAAAATGCACGCAAACGAGCCACCCGCTGCGGCGACGCGGAGGCACCTACTTCGTTTGAATTAGGTATCTCCTACCAATCCCAAAGCAAGAAAACTCGCCACCCCTGGCGCACCTACACGAAGATCGGCGCGAGCAATTCCGAGGCCGTAATGTGCAATCGAACCCAATACGACGGCCGCCATTGCGGCTACCACGAGGGTTAAAATAGACGCGGCGATCCGAGACATGCCGTACAACGGTCTTAGATCACGCCAGCGATTAGTGGGTTCGCGTATACGCACACCGACTAGGTGAACGAGGTCGAGATTTTTGGCGAAGTTGGCACCAAAATTACAACGGATTCCAGGTCGCCACCGGCGTGAATTTGAGGTAGCCGATATTAGCGCCGAGCCGCAAACCAACGCCTGAGCGGATCGGCACGACGATAATGTCGCTGGAGCCGAGCGCAGTCATGCCAAAGCCGCCGATGAAATAAGCAGAGCCGCCGATGCCGGCGAAGCGCTGATAGATCGCGTTGGTCGCCGGAAGATTGTAGACCAGCATCATCGTTCGGGCACCCTCGCCGCCGGCGTCGTAACCGACCGAGGGGCCTTGCCAGAACACGCGGCGGTCGCCGGCATTCCTCGTGTAGAGGTTACCGTCGCCGTAGCGCAGGCCGACGATGAAAGCTCCGCCGGCTTCCTGTCCAAGGACATAGCCATTGGGCGCGCCCCAGCGGCTGAACGCTTCCTCAATGACTTTCGCCAACCCGGTCGATACCGTGCCGAAAAACCTATGCCCCGCGCGCACCATCTCGGCGGGCGTAAACGTATCACTGCGTTGAGGCGGCGGCGCCGGGGGTGGTGGCGGCTGGTACTGCGCGCCGGCAAACTCGGGGGCAAAAGCGATAAGACACAGCGTCAGGGCAGCTAGGCGCAGGGTCACGTGCATCATTTGCCTCCACAGCATCATTAGCGGATTGCGGATAAGTTCGCTATCGACGATCCGGAGGTACGGACATTGGCGGTCTGGGATGAGGCAGGGACAATGCCTGGGCTGCGGGTTCTGAGGACGCATTTCTGCGTGGCGGGGACGACATCTTGTGCTTGATGTCCCGCTTGATCGCTTGCGGTTTTGCAATGTTCTGGGCCATCTGTTCTTGCCTGGCAGTCCAGAGTGAGGAATGTTCGCCTGCCAAATGACGGCGGGTAGTTCGCCAACTGATCGTGAGGCGAGACGTGGATCGCGATGGCTCTACTGTCTGCGGCCCGGTTAGGTCCTTCCTGAACCTTGATGCACTGATCGGATGAATCGCGTCTGCTGGCGACTGCGACCTCGTGCGCCAGGGCCTCGAGCTGCCTCATTAAGCTCAAAAGATTTTGCGGACGGCGCCAGTGTGGTCGGATCGACAGGAGCTGGTTGTGGTGCTGCATCTGGTGGAGGCGCGCTTAGCTCGGCTTTAGCGTCGACGCCGATGGGCGGCTCCGTCGTCGAGATGCGACGCTGATCGTTCAGAGATGGACTCTGAGAGGAATCCATTGGCATTCCAATCTCTGAGGACGCGGTCCGCTCCCGACGCCTCGGACAGTGGCGAGATGCATTGGAGTTTCCATGCTAGGTAAGTGTTGGCGCGTAGTCCACTTAGCCGTGGGAACCGTCGTCCATAATTAACTCATCACTTTTCATAAAAAACCTACCGAATTACCGCAGAGCAGTTCTCTCGCTGGTCGACAATTCGTCGGCGCGATATCCGCTTTGTCATTAGCGGACATTTTGCGATGCAGAAGCCATGTTCGCTTTACCCCCGAAAGCGGACATTCCGCGCGAGATCGACATGATGCGCCGACAGGGCAACCTGTCTTCAGCGATCCGCCTGTTAGTACTCGAGTACTTCCGCACGAATGGGCATAAGTAACGCGCTGTCAGTTGGCAGCCTTGGCGAGGACTAGCACCAGGCGATAAGATCGCGCAGCTTTTCAATCGGGAACATTACCGCCAAGCCACCGCGACTTGAATTCCGCCGTCAATTGCTCACGGCTCTCGGGGGCGTTGCCTTTCCATTGTTTGAGGTTTTCGCCGATGATCTTCATCGCGGTCATCAAATGCTGGCTTAAGCTGGCATAGCGGACAATCTCACGACTCAAGCGTTCGTTTTCGCCGTGCAGCATGTCGCGTACGCGTTGCAGTTCAAGAATGACCTGGTCGATTTCCTCCATCGAAGCGCCGGCAACGCGCCGGAGCAGCAAATTCAGGTTTTCGGCGCGCGGCTCAACGGCCGCGTTACCCGCGCTGCGCTCCCCGCGCGAGAACGCAGCTTCGCGCCGGACGAACTCACGGATCTCACCCTCGAACGCGTCCGCTGCCGCCTGATCGCTTACTTTTTTCGCTGCACGCCGGTCCGGCGGAGCGTATTGCTCCGGGCCTGATTTCACTGGACCAAGCTTGTCCGCACCAAGCCGCGTGATGTCCGTCATCATCTATTCCTACACAGGCGCAACCGCTGCGTTGGCGGTCCCTAGTGGGGTCGCGTGTCGCCAGTTGCATTCGCAAGCGAATCTGCGGCCACCATAACACATAGTGCCAATCAGGACCTGGGCCCCGTCACTGGGCTGGTTGTCATCCGCCTGGCAGTCCCGCGGTAATTCATGATATGGGACTATAGGACGGTGCCATCGCATCAATGCTGTTATTGGACGCGAGTGTGGGCCGGTTAACCCTAAGACTTCCGCTTGGGCGTGCGTTTCAAAAACAAGTGGTAGTCGACTGAGCCGCTACGACGCCACCGGAATGATCTGGAATCTTGAAGGCCGCCGCGTCGTGGCGTTGTCGAGCAATACGGCAGCGGTCGCGACCAGTAGCGGCGCTCTCACCCATCGCAAGGCGAATAAACCGGCCTTCGGGCCGCTTGGTGATTCACTCGATGATTTTATCGCTTGATGGAAACAGAGATATCTCGTGGACTACAGCACCTCGATAAGAGACCATGGGAGATGATTGGGGTATCAGCGGATGAAATGATAGATGCCGTTCAGCCCCACAATACCGATCACGATAAAGATAGATGGCAACGATGTAATTCAGCGCCTTCGGCATAATCAGGACCAAGATGCCCGCGGAGAGGGCAATGATCGGCGAAATGTGTGCGGCGTTAAGGGTCATAACGATCTCCTTGGTGGTGGGATTAATCGACATCCACCCCGAATCGTTATCGGGAAGGCACGCGTTGGGGTGATCGGTGGGTGCGGGACCACCCCCTTCAAATTGAGACGGACGGGCGGCGGCAATCGCGGGTTTGCCTCTGACTAGCCGACAATGCGACCGTTGCGAGCGCGGGCACTTTTTGGAGGCGGAGAGTCCTCGGCGTTTTTCCACGGGGCAATAGTCTCGATTATTATCTTAATCCCGGCCAATACGCTCTCGATTTCAGACTCTACGCGCCCAACCTCGGACTTCAGGAAATCTAACAATTGCTGAAGTTCGGACATTAGTCCTTGTAGATCGTTGACCGAACTTGAACTTAGTCGTGCGACGGAGGACATAATTCGTTCGACAGTATTCTCGATCTGAGGGACCTTATTATTTTCGACCTCAGGGGCCTTATTTTCGACCTCAGGGGCCTTATTTTTATTCGGAATCTCTCGCTCTATCAATTTGCTGATTTCTGCCTCCACATCCGATTCCATAGGATGCGATTTCTCAGCGGCTAACGGAGGTGTTGGGGCATTCATTATCGTCTCCTTACGTGGCTTGGTTTGTCTCGCCTCAAACTCGAATGATATTTACAGTCTCCGGTTAACAACTGTTTAGAATTAGCCATTAACGAGTAACCGGTGGGCCACATGTGGAAACGCTCTTTCGATAAAGGCGGGGGAGTACCCAAGCCGCCGCCGCCACCGCCACCACCGCCGCCGCCACCACCGCCCACCTGAGCATTGCTGCGCGGTGCATCACGCTGGCAGGTGCCCCACGGTTGGCGCTAACTGTGTAAAAAGGAAAAACGCCACGTAGATGACCAAGCCAATAACGACAGCAAGGCCGATATTGTCTTTAATGCTGGAGTGCAGGGCAGCGGCAATACTCCCCTTGTTACGCCGGCGATTTATTTCTGCGGCCTTTGCCGCCGCTGCGCGTTTCGTTCCTTCGCGCGCCTGCTGCCTATAGGCGTCGGTGACCGAGAGACGTACAGCGCTCCCGCCTATAGCAAGAAAGGGAAGCCATGCCGCAGCATGAATTCACGCCATCAAATTCGGTGCACATAGATCACCCGTCCTGCCCGCGACGTAGCGAATACCGGATTTTTATTTTGTGATTCTTTTAGGGATTAGGTGTGAAGGGAGCGGAGAGACCCCAAGCGAATTATTCGCATCTGGCACTGGCAAGGTAGGCTCGCGGAGTAAAGAGGCAAAATCCGGTATATCGTTATCTGCGCGCCTCTCGGGCATAGATTGCCATTCCGCCTCCACCCTGAGGATGGCCGTTTCGAACTCGACTCGCTCACCTATAGTCTCTAATGCTGATATCTGTGGGTCTTGGCCGAGCAATTGCGCAGTGAAAACTGTTCGTGCGTGCTCGTACAGTTCTTGGCGAACCTGAACACTGTTGGTTGCCAATCGAGAAACTGCGCGGGCGAGAATAGAATAGTAATTATCCATTACGGGCTGCCTCCGACTCACTAAGTTCCCCCACGATCATGACAGTCAAAGGCCGATTTTTTTATTTTATGAAATTTTTGAAATTGCGTGTGAGAAATACCGGAGGGAGAGAAAAAATTTCACGGGACTCCGACCCTATTAGCGGACCCTCCCGCCACGATGTCCGCTTTGGGTCAAAAGCGGACATTGGCGCCCGTCAGAGTGATGTCCGCTTTACCCCCAAAAGCGGACATATGCAGCGCAATCGTCAAGTCCGCTTTCACCTCGAAAGCGGACATTTGACCGAGATCGCCAGCCTCTCTTTGCTCGGCGTTGAGCGAGATACTGGAGCCGACGCGCGGGGCAACGATTGAGGGCAGCTAGGGGGTAGAGCGGACATCAAGATTTGGCGTCGTCATGCCTGCTTTTGAGTCGTCCTCGACCAAACGCGGACCGGCAAATGCCAAGTTCGCGCGCTTTCTTCGCAGCCTCGCGCACCAGTTCCTCGTCGGTTAGCGCATCGAATGCGCCCGCTGCCGGTACAGACGCCGACCAAGTACGAGATGTTCATCAATCTCAAGACCGCCAAGGCACTTGGCCTCACAATTCCGCCGGCAGTACTCGCCCGCGCCGACGAGGTGCTCGAATAAGCTGATGTCCGCTATTGGCACAAAGCAGACATTGGATCTGCGCGCCGGAATGTCCGCTTTTGGGGGTAAAGCGGACATCGAGATTTGAACCCGTCATGTCCGCTTATGACTCAAAGCGGACATCAGCTGAACCCCTATCAAAGGGAATTACCTCTTCGCGCCGCTGCCTTCGATCTCCTGCAGGCTTTTCTCCGCCTCTGCCGCGCTCTCGTAGATATGCGGCGCGACGCCGCGTTTTTCGAGCGCGTCGCCGAGCTTCATGCGGAGAAAACCAGACGTCGTGTAGCGCGTCACGTCGGCGTAATATTTGTCCATCAGCCCGCGGACCATGGCCGAATATTCGTCAAGCAGCGCCGGATCGATCGTAAAATTGTCGTAGTTGACGATGGCGTAGACGCGTTTTCCCAAAGGCGCGATACGGTCGGTGACGATCTGGCGGAGGCGCTCGATGTCGGCTTTGTTGCGCAGCGCGAAGCGCTCGAGATTGACGAAGAAACGATTCGTCGTCTCGTCGTAGGTGAAGCGCTGTTCAAGGGGGATCGACAAAATGTGGTCGCGCAATTCCATCGGGCCGGCGGCGAAGATGCGCGGATCCATCAGGACAGGCGGCTTCTGCATCAGCGGCTTGAAATCCATTTTGCCGAGAATGTCTTTCTCGAGGTCGACGCCGGGCGCGATTTCCGCGAGCTCCAGCCCGTCCCTGGTCAACCGGAACACACAGCGCTCGGTGATGTAAAGCACGGGCCTGCCCGATTTTCGCGCAACATCCCCGCTGAACGTGACATGTTCCACCTTGTTCACGAATTTCCGAATGTCGCCGTCGCGCACGATCTGCAATTTGCCGTCGTGATAGGCGATCTGCATTTCGCCCGCGACAAAGGTGCCTGTGAAAACGACTTTCTTGGCGTTCTGGCTGATGTTGATGAAGCCCCCGGCACCAGCGAGACGCGGCCCGAATTTCGAGACGTTGACCGAGCCGAATTGATCGGCCTGCGCCAGGCCCAGAAACGCGACGTCGAGGCCGCCGCCGTCGTAGAAGTCGAACTGGTAGGGCTGGTCGATCACCGCCTGCGTATTGATCGCTGCGCCAAAGTTCATGCCGCTCGCGGGTATGCCGCCGATCACGCCGGGCTCTGCAGTAAGCGTGATGAGATCGGCGATCTTTTCTTCGTTGGCGATGGCCGCGACGCCTTCGGGCATGCCGATGCCGAGATTGACGACGCTGTTTGGTTTGAGTTCGAGCGCGGCGCGGCGCGCGATAATCTTTCGGGGGCCGTCTTCCATCGGCGGAAGGGAACCTGCGCGGGCGCGAATCTCTGAGGAATAAGCAGGATTGTACTGCGTGGCGAAGGTCTGCCAGTGGTTTTCGGGCTTGGCTACCACGACACAGTCGACCAGCACGCCCGGCACTTTTACCTGACGCGGATTGAGCGAGCCGCTTTCGGCAACGCGCTCAACCTGTGCGATCACGATGCCGCCGGAATTGCGTGCGGCCATGGCAATGGCGAGCGCTTCGAGCGTCAGTGCTTCCTTCTCCATTGTCAGATTGCCATCCGGGTCGCCGGTCGTAGCCCTGATTATGCCGACATTGATCGGGAATCTCTTGTAGAAGAGATATTCTTCGCCTTCGATTTCCATCAGGCGGACGATATCATCTTTCGTCTTCTCGTTGAGCTTGCCGCCGCCGTTGCGCGGATCGACGAAAGTGCCGAGGCCAACGCGCGTGATATGGCCGGGCCGGTGCGCGGCGATGTCGCGGTACAAATGCGTGATCACGCCCTGGGGCAGATTATAGGCTTCGATCTGGTTGGTGACGGCGAGATGCTGCAGCTTCGGCACCAGGCCCCAGTGGCCGCCGACGATTCTGCGTACAAGCCCCTCGTGCGCGAGATGGTTCAATCCACGCTCCTTGCCGTCGCCCTGGCCTGCCGCATAGACCAGTGTCAGATGGCGCGGATGGCCAAGCGCCGATGCTTCAGCGTAGCGTGAGGAAACGAAACGCTGCTCAATTGCGATAGCGATCTCTTCGGCGAAGCCGATGCCCACGAAGCCTCCGGTCGCCAGCGTGTCGCCATCGCGGATGAGTTTCACCGCGTCGGCTGCTGAGACGACCTTGCCTTTCTCGTCGCGCTTGAGAAACGGGAGGGCGGGATGTTCCATCACAGGTTCCTCGGCACTCACCGTCGGCGGGCTCAAACCGAAGTCGGCCGTCGCCGACTTCGACCTTTTCGCTCCTCGCAACGACGCCGCGATGATCGGCGTCGCCGGTTTCAGGCCGCGGCTTTCTGCCGCGTTTCCGTCGCGAAATAGACCGAAACGATCGTAATTAGCGCCAGGGCGATCATATAGACGGAGATCGGCCACGTCTCCGGCTTGTAGGCGGTCATGAGCCCAACGGCGATGAGCGGCGATAGTGCTCCTGCGAAGATAGACGCAAGATTGTAACCGAGGGACACGCCGCTGTAGCGGACTTTGGTCCCGAACAGTTCGGAGAGGAAGCTCGCCTGCGGGTCGTACATGGCGGCATGGCCGACGGCCAGACCCAGAACAATCGCTATCCAGCCAAGTTGCGGGTTTTTGGTTCCCAGCAGCGTGAACAATGGGAACGACATCGCGGCTGAGAAAACAGCGCCGAAAATATACACCGGCCGCCGCCCCCCATGGATTGGTCCGGGTCGAACGCGATGTCCGCTTATGATGCTGTGGACGGCTCCTCCACCGGCACGTGAGTGCCATGAGTATGGTTGCTGTTGATGCAACCGGGATTCGGAGGAGCCAAGCATGCAAGTGGTTACGACAGTCGGTCTCGACATCGCCAAGTCACACCATAGCGGACAATCCGACCGCGCCCGCGTTTGTTCGCTATTGAACCAACAGCGGACATTGTTGGGCCTTGGCGCTGATTGGTTAGTGCGAATGACCCAACGCTAGCGACGTTAAAGCTGTTGAACGGCCCGGCAGTGTTGAACCCGCGCTTGGGACGCTCGTACACGGGATCGCGATCCTTCTTGTCGTTCATGGCGCTTCTTGATATCTGACCGTCAGAATTCGGCTAAATCGGGGATGGACCGTGATAATGCGGACGTTTGCTCTCACCACGCTGATGTTGAACCCACCCGGCTACATATTGATGAAGGGCACAGCCTACGCGCGGCACGAAGCCTTCAAGCACGTGGTCGAACACGACGATAGGCCGCTTGAGGACACTTGGCATCAAGACGCTTTGGACTGGGTGTATCCGATATGATCGAAGCGTATGGCGAGATTAGCGGCGATCAGCGGCAGTGTGCACTTGTAAAGCTCGTAGCCAACTGCCTTTCCGAGTTCCGGCAAGCGACAATAGATTAGCGGACACCTTGATCTTAGGTGCTTTTGGGATCGCCGTCCTGGCCCTGCAGCATCGGGTTGTTTCAAGCGATTCTGACCTCACCGGCGTCGGGGGCCTGATCAGTTATGGCACTTCTCGGCGTGAGACTTACCGTCGCTCAGCTTACTTTGTGAAGAAGGTTTGATGGGGTGAAGCCCGCTGATCTGCCGGTTGAACAGCCAACGCGCATCCTGCTGTCGGTCAATCTCAAGACCGCCAAGGCGCTTGGCCTCGCCGTGCCGCGCGAACTGCTCGCACGCGCTGACGAGCTGATCGAATGAATGGCGCAATGTCCGCTATTGGCATAAAGCAGACATCACAACTCGTCCGCCGAATGCCTGCTTTCGGGGGTAAAGCGGACATCGCTGAGTGAGAGAGCTTCATTTCCGCCCGGCTGGTCGGGCAGAGACCTGCGCTCCGCGATTGTCCGCCACCGGTCCCTCTCGCTCTTTATGTTCTCGAGCGCGGCCTTCAGATCGGCCACCTGCTGTTCGGCCCGTTCTGCCCGCAGGTGCAGTTCCGCACCTGGGGTTGGTCCCATCGGAGTGTTCGGCTTTGATGGGGCACGGGGCGATCCAGCTGCCGTTGCAAGCGTGTGCATGAGACGTTGCCTGTCCTTGCAAATGGATGCTGCGGGCAACGGTGAAGAAATTGCAGAAAATGTCTGCAGTCATCTCGCACAGGAGCGCTGAACAATATCAGATTACGGCGAGCGGGTAATGGCATGCAACCGACTTCAATCGCCGGTCAGGGCCAATGTCCGCTTTGGGTCTAAAGCGGACATTTGCAGTGCAAAAAGGCATGTCCGCTTTGCCCCCGAAAGCGGACATTCGCGACTGCGGTTGCAATGTCCGCTAAGTGCCAATAGCGACATTGGGCCGGGATCGCCGGCATCGATGACCCTCGGCAACATGCGCGCCAACGGTGTGTGGACGCTCGCCGCGTAGTGTTTCGGTCGCGCGGCTGCAATTACTATCAGGTTCTCGGACGTGAGCGCCTATGCAAACGACGTGCTAGTGCGCGATGACAACCTTCGTTCCCACGCTCACGCGATTGAACAGGTCCATAACGTCGCGGTTGTGCATGCGGATGCAGCCCCACGACACAAAACCGCCGATCGACCCGGGGTTGTTGGTACCGTGGATCGCAAGCTCATTGTCCGCGAGCACCAGCGCGGCGGCGCCCATCGGATTCTTCGGCGACCCGGAGGGAATCACCCAGGCCGGCCGGTCGCGTCTGATCTCGGCTGGCGGGCTCCAGGCCGGTTGCAGAGTTTTGGTTGCGATGCTTGTCGTGCCGAACCATTGCTTGCCGGCGCGGCCAACGCCTACTGGGTAGCGCAGTGCGCGACCGCGGTCGACAACATAAAAGAGCTTGCGCTCGTTGGTCCGCACAACGATCGTGCCGGGCTCGGCCTCGCCGGAAAAGGTGACAGTGTCCCGCGCCAGCAATGGTACGGGCAGCATCACCGCCGATAGCGCGCCGGTTAACGCGGCGAGAATGAGCCAACGTACAGCACCAAGCATGATTGATTACCCCCAAGCCAGAACCTAACGCCCGCAAGCTGAAGCAACGTGACTTCATAATGTACCTGAGCGGGCTGGCCGGAGCCAAGCCCGGCGAGTTTACCGGTGTCCGCTTTGGGTCATAAGCAGACATGTGCGCCGCAATAAGTCATGTCCGCTTTACCCCCAAAAGCGGACATTCGCGGCCAAGATTGAAATGTCCGCTATGTGCCAATAGCGTGGCTTGAAAGCCCAAAATGGCTGGCAATTTGCGCGCAAAATCACCGACGTGGATTTCCTCGGAAAGAAGTTGCTCGGCAGTTTTTTCCAAGTATTCGGACACCCATTGCGGAACCGGATGCTTATTCTGAATGCTTGTTTTGACTGCGAGCCATGGCCAAACAGGATTTTTCTGCTCAAGCCAAAGCGTTCTGATCGCATTTAAGTATTCGGTGTCGTCGGGCATGCTCGCACCTTTTCGCGTCAACCGGCGAATCGCCGTTCTAAGACTTTTCTTACCGTGCGATTAATGTTTTGCAGAGAACGACATTGGAGTGTCCCTCGGGCCATTCTGCAAACTCAGCCACACGCTTGAAGCCTGCCTTTTCATACATTCCTGGCGCTTGGAAGTCATAGCTCGCCACCCAGATCCGCCGAACACTTCGACTAGCAGCCTCAGCGACGAAAGCGTTCAATAACTCCCGCGCGTAGCCGCGTCCTCGATATGCTTCATCGATCCACATCTGTTTGAGTTCGGAAGTGCCTGCCCAAGAATATCCAGCGGCGACGCCGATCGTGCGTCCCGCCTCGTCTCGGATCACAAAGCCCAGTCCTCGGCCGTCATTGCGCCCTATTGCACGTCGGTTGTAGTTGTAGAGACATTCTTCAATTGCATCGAATTCAATCGGCGAAAGATCGTGCTGGACCTGTATAAGGGCGGTCATCCTGAGCGCTCTGTACTGCTAATTCCAGTCAACGCTGAGCGGCGCTAGCGGATCCAGGTCTGTTGCCGGATGATAGCTGACGAGGTTGGCAGTCCAGACGCCGACGAGCACGAACGAAGCGATCACAGAGATGATGGCGGTGCGGATCATGTTATTGTCTTCTGTGCTTGGCGGACCGTCTAATCGCGCCAGCGTCGCGCAAGCTGGAAGAAGAAGCTTGTGAGCAGACGCTTGTCAGTACGGTGGTCGCCCATGACGGCATCAACCCGATCAGCTCCACCGCCGTGCTTCTCGAGCCACTTTGGGCCAGGTCCACGCATGTAATGACGTTCAGGATGGTAACGCTTGATTGGCTTGATCATTGGCGTTCTCCTTCCACCATCAATTGCACTGAGAATGTTTCAACCGGAAATACCGATTGACTATCAACACCACGGCGGGCGACTTACCGGCGTGTCACACGAGCCGAGCGGGTTTGCGGAACCATGGCGTAGCCGTACCGGTCGCTCTGCCGAACCCCAATTTTGTCTTTCTGCGGAGTAATCGGTTGATAGGTAAACGACAACACGTTGCCGGTCCCATAGGGGCTCGCACTGAACGACTGAGCGAAAGCTGGCGATACGACGGCCACCGTCGCGACTGCGACGATGGAAATGAGGGCGACTTTTGATTTGCTGATCATGGTTTTTCTCCGAAGCAAATAGGGGGCGTAATGCCTTCGTTGCCCAGGAGTTTGGGTTTGGTGCCGGCAATCCTCAATAAGGTTTGGACGATGAATTCGATAGCTTTTTGCTATCTGCACCCATGTTATGTGTGCTGCGAAGCAATGGCCGGCGTCGCAGCGGCCGAGGACAAATTGTATTTTCTCGATCGGTGGCAAACGTGCGGCTGCTCAGCGAGCTAGGTGAATCTGTCCAACACGGCCACGGTGATGAGATCACGCGACGTTGATCAATCGGTGATCAACATTTAGTGGCCGTTCTGGTAGCGGTTTCGTATTGAAGCAAAAGATTTTCGGAGCGAAAGCTATGGTTCCGAATTATTTTGTTCTGGGACATGTATGGACGATCGAACGCAGCCGCCGTTGAGAGCCCGCACCTTGCTGGCGCAAGCGTTGGGCGCTGGAGATCCGGTTACAAAGGCGCTGGTTCCACCGATCCATATGTCGGCCACCTATCTTCGCGACGCAGACAATGGGTACAGCGCCGGCTACGTCTATGGCCGCACGGACAATGCATCAGTGCGGCAGGTGGAAGTGCTTCTGGCTGCGCTTGAAGGCGCATCAGACGCGATGACGTTCGCCTCGGGAATGGCAGCTGCAACGGCGGTTTTCCTGGCCCTCGAAAAACCGACTCACATCGTGGCGTCACGGGTGATGTATTGGGGTTTTCGGTCGTGGCTGCAAAAGATCGCCGGCTACGGCCATAGCATTACTTTTGTTGAGACCTCCGACTTGCAACAAGTACGCGAAGCAGTGCGGCCCGGCGAAACCGGATTATTCTGGATCGAAACGCCAAGCAATCCGCTTTGGACCGTCACCGACATCGGCGCAGTCTCGGAGATTGCCCATGACGCAAATGCGATACTCTGCGTCGATTCGACGGTCGCCACCCCGGTATTCACTCGCCCGATTGCTCACGGCGCCGATATCGTCGTTCATTCCGCCACCAAATATCTGAACGGACACTCAGATGTTGTCGCAGGCGCGCTTGCGACTGCGCACGCCGGCGAATTCTGGGATCGAATTCGAGAAGTGCGGGCGCAGAACGGTGCCCTGCTCGGACCTTTTGAGGCCTGGCTGCTGATGCGCGGCATGCGCACCCTCGATGTGCGTGTGCGAGAACAAGCCCGCACGGCCGCATTGCTCGCCAGCCGGCTTGTCGATCATCCGGCGCTATTATTTCTGCTCTATCCTGGCCTTCCAAACCATCCTGGACACGACGTGGCGGCCCGGCAGATGGCTGACGGCTTCGGCGGGATGCTTTCCGTGCGCATGAAAGGCGGCGAGGCCGCCGCGGTCGCTACAGCAGCGCGGGTCAAAGTATGGAAGCGGGCAACCTCGCTCGGGGGCGTCGAGAGCCTAATTGAGCATCGCGCCTCGATCGAGGGGACCGGCACACCGTGTCCGCCGGACCTGTTGCGGTTGTCAGTCGGTCTCGAACACCCCGACGATCTCTTTTTCGATCTCGTGCACGCCCTAGGTACTTAGAGCCATACGGCCTAGATACCGCTGAACCAATTGAAGCCTTGTTTGCTGTAATAAGTCTCTTGAAATTCGTTGGTTACTTCCATCGAGATGATCCATTTCGGATTCTTAAAGCCGAGCTTTGTCGACGTCCGCAGACGCAACGGGAATCCGAACGGATCAGCGATCGGCTCTCTGGCATATTTCGTCGCAAGAATGGTTTGCGGATGTAACGCAGTCGCCATGTCGATGCTCTCGGTGTAATCGTCGACACTGCGAAACGCTACATACTTTGCCGTCAGATCGGCACCGATGCGCTCAAGGAAAGCGCGCAAATTAGGACCTGACCATTGCCCAATATAGTCCCAGCCCTCAACGCAGATGTGCCGGATGATCAATTCCTGCTCCGGCAGCGCATAAATCTCCTGTAGGGCCCACGGCTTCTTGTTCGCAATGCGACCTGAAAGTTCGAGCTTCCAACTCGCACCATCGACCGGCGTCACGTCCTCGGGGTCATAAAACGCATTGAAGCGCGGCGGTTTTACTACCTGAGCCTCCGCGTAGGTCGGCGCAAGGTGGTTGGGCCGGAAGATGAGGCCCTGCACTTTATCGTTCCAGCTCGATACCGCGCGCAGCGCCGTTTGCACCTGGTCGTTTTCGCTCACATCGCAGCCGGTCAGAAAGGTCAATGCGCCAAGACTGAGCGCACCGCGCAGCACGTTGCGGCGATCGATCTGCTCGATCAGCCGCTTGTTTTCCTTGAGGATGTCCTGATTGATTACGCGGCGAGGCCGAAAGATCGATCGCGAAGGCGTCCGGATAACCATTGTGTGCTCCCGGTTGCTATTCTGCTGGTTGCGGTTGCGTTTGCGGTGTCGTGTTGATCATTGGGCCGCCGGCGATCATGGAGAGAAGCGTGCGCGGCACCAACAAGGCCAAAATGATATGCACGGCGATGAATAACACGATCGCCGACATGCATAGGAAATGCACGAGGCGGGCATTCTGGAAGCTGCCGAATAGCGGGAGCAACTCAGAGAATTGAATAGGCTTCCAGATGGCCAGACCCGAAATCACGATCAATATCGCGGCGCATATAACGCCGATATAAAGCAACTTCTGCACCGCGTTGTATTTCGTCAGGTCGTCGTGCGCAAAGCGTAATCGGAGCGTATCCTTGGTTGTGTGGAGGACCTCGCTCCAGCGGATCGGCAGAAGCATCCGGCGAAAGCGTCCGGTCGCAAACCCGTAGCTGACGTAGGCGATGCCGTTTAAAACGATGACCCACATTCCGAAAAAATGCCATTGCAGACCGTGCTGCGCCCACTTGCCAATGGTTAGGAATTCGGGGAAATGCAGCCATCCGAAAATGACCTCGTCATTATAGATTTTCCAGCCGCTGCCGATCATGATGAACATGGCGACAGCATTGGTCCAATGCATGATGCGGAGCGGAGCGGGGTGAAGCCT
>JBARNC010000196.1:0-51520 GCA_049802775.1 Pseudolabrys sp.
TCGAGACGAAGACTCTTTTTTTCGACGCGGGCGATTGAATGTGATGGCATTGCTACGAGGTCACGCGTACAGGCGGCGGGCCTCGCCGCACATTTACGGGTATAGGGAGCAAGGCAGGGGGTCAAGATGGGTCAGCCCGGTTGGCTACCACGGCTTCCAAGACCGTCAAGAAACTCTTTGACTCGACTGAAGAAACCAGCCGATTCCGGCTGGGTTTCTTCAGTCGACAGCTTTTCGAGCTCAGCCAGCAGCTCACGCTGGCGTTTGGTGAGGTTTTGCGGCGTTTCCACCGCAACCTGAACGTACATGTCGCCTGTTTGTTTCGAACGCAGCACCGGCATACCTTTGCCTGCCAGCCGGAAACGGCGCCCGGTCTGCGTCCCCGCCGGGACCTTGACCCGCACCTTGCTGCCGTCAATCGCTGGTACTTCAAACTCTCCGCCCAGCGCCGCGCTGGTCATGGAGATTGGCACCCGGCAATGCAGGTCGGCGCCGTCGCGCTGAAAGAACTCGTGCGGTGCCACTTCCAGAAAAATATAAAGGTCGCCGGCTGGACCACCCCGCAAGCCGGCCTCGCCTTCACCCGCCAGCCGAATGCGGGTGCCATCCTCCACGCCAGTCGGAATATTGACCGAGAGCGTGCGCTCGCGCGTCACGCGCCCGCCGCCGCCGCATACTTTGCAAGGGTCATCGATCACCTGGCCGCGGCCATGACAGGTCGGGCAGGTCCGCTCGAGTGTGAAGAAGCCCTGTGCATGCCGGATCTTGCCTGCGCCGCCGCAGGTCGCGCACGATTTAGGCTTGGTTCCAGCCTTCGCACCGCTCCCCGAACAAGCTTCACAAGTTACCGAGGTTGGGATGCGTATCTGTGCGGTTTTGCCGGTAAAGGCCTCGTCGAGGCTGATTTCCATATTGTACCGCAGGTCGGAACCTCGCTCGCGGCCGGAGCCACGCCCGCGCGCGGAGCCCATTCCGAATATCCCTTCAAAGATATCGGAAAATGTTGATCCGAAATCAGCACCGAAGCCATGCGCGGCTCCGCCCATGCCGCCGTGCTCAAAAGCAGCATGGCCAAAGCGATCATAGGCGGCGCGTTTGTCGCCGTCCTTGAGCACATCATAGGCCTCGTTGATTTCCTTGAATCGATGCTCGCAATCTTTATCGCCCGGATTGCGATCCGGGTGATGCTGCATGGCGAGCTTGCGGAATGCTGCCTTGAGTTCAACCTCGGTGCAGCTACGGGTTACCCCAAGAACTTCGTAGTAGTCGCGCTTAGACATTGGGGTTCCGCCCTAAATTTTCCGCGCCCAGACAGCCCTACTTGATTCGGCCAACCCTGGTCCCCGCAAAGACGCACCCCCGGACGCGTGTCCAGGGGTGAGATCGTTCGCGGATGACATGCGCATGGCTCGCGCCCTGCGATCAGGCGGATTTCTTTTTGTCGTCGTCGACCTCGGTAAACTCCGCGTCGACTACATCTTCCTTCTTCTCACCCGAAGCAGCGCCGTCGTCGCCAGTACCGGGAGCGCCTTGCGCTTCCTGCTGCTGCTTGTACATGGCCTCACCCAGTTTCATCGAGGCCTGCGCCAGCGCGTTGGTCTTGGCCTGGATGGCCGAGGAGTCATCGCCCTTGAGCGCTTCTTTTAGATCGGCGATGGCGTTCTCGATCGCGGTGCGCTCGGCATCGCCAACCTTCGAGCCATGCTCTGACAGCGCCTTCTCGGTGGAATGCACCAGCGCCTCCGCATGGTTCTTGGCCTCGACTGCGGCTTTGCGTTTTTTGTCCTCTTCGGCGTGCGATTCCGCGTCCTTGACCATCTTTTCGATGTCGGCTTCGGACAAGCCGCCCGAGGCCTGAATGCGGATCTGCTGTTCCTTGCCTGTCGCCTTGTCCTTGGCTTGCACGTTGACGATACCATTGGCATCGATGTCGAAGGCGACCTCGATCTGCGGCACGCCGCGTGGCGCCGGCGGAATGCCGACCAGATCAAACTGGCCGAGCATCTTGTTGTCAGCCGCCATCTCGCGCTCGCCCTGGAACACGCGGATCGTGACCGCGTTCTGATTGTCTTCGGCGGTCGAGAAGACCTGCGACTTCTTGGTCGGTATCGTGGTGTTACGATCGATGATACGGGTGAACACGCCGCCCAGCGTCTCGATGCCGAGCGACAACGGAGTCACGTCGAGCAACAACACATCCTTCACATCGCCTTGCAGCACGCCGGCCTGGATGGCGGCGCCGACCGCAACCACTTCATCTGGATTGACGCCCTTATGTGGCTCCTTGCCGAACAGCTGCTTCACGACTTCCTGCACCTTGGGCATGCGTGTCATGCCGCCGACCAAGACGACCTCGTTGATCTGCGCCGCCGAGATGCCGGCGTCCTTGAGTGCTTGCTTGCAGGGTTGAATCGTCTTCTGCACGAGATCGTCGACTAGCGCCTCGAACTTGGCGCGGGTGAGTTTCATGGTCAGATGCTTCGGACCCGAAGCGTCCGCCGTGATGAACGGCAGATTGATTTCCGTCTGCGTCGTCGACGACAGTTCGATCTTCGCTTTCTCTGCGGATTCCTTGAGCCGCTGCAGCGCGAGCTTGTCGCGGCGCAGATCGATGCCCTGCTCTTTCTGGAATTCGTCGGCCAGATAGTTGACAAGCCGCATGTCGAAATCTTCACCGCCCAAGAACGTATCGCCGTTCGTGGACTTCACCTCGAACACACCGTCGCCGATTTCGAGAATCGAAATATCGAAGGTGCCCCCGCCGAGGTCATAAACCGCAATCGTGCCCGTCTTCTGCTTGTCGAGTCCATAAGCGAGCGCGGCCGCAGTCGGCTCATTGATGATGCGTAGCACCTCAAGGCCGGCGATCTTGCCGGCGTCCTTGGTGGCCTGGCGCTGTGCGTCGTTGAAATAGGCCGGAACCGTGATGACAGCCTGCTCGACTTTCTGCCCGAGATGCGCTTCCGCCGTTTCCTTCATCTTTTGCAGGATGAAGGCAGAGATCTGCGAGGGCGAATATGTCTTGCTGTCGGCCTCAACCCAGGCGTCGCCGTTCGAGGCCTTGGTGATCTTGTAGGGAACGAGTTTCTTGTCCTTCTCCACCATGGGGTCGTCGTAGCGCCGGCCGATTAGGCGCTTGACCGCAAAGATGGTCTTCTCCGGATTGGTGACCGCCTGGCGCTTAGCTGGCTGGCCAACGAGACGTTCGCCATCGTCCGTGAAGGCGACAATCGAAGGCGTCGTACGCATGCCTTCGGCGTTCTCGATGACTTTCGGCGTCTTGCCATCCATGACGGCAACGCACGAATTGGTGGTGCCGAGGTCGATGCCGATGACCTTGCCCATGGTTCTTCCTCTCAAATTGCGGCAGGCCGGCCGGGCCTCTAAGCGCCCGAGTGAGGGTGTCAGCGGCTCATCCGCAGACCCCCAATCCAGCCCCCTGGATACGCGATTCGCCGCATTTTCGCGGCTTACTGGCTCATATAGGAGGGGCCCACGGGCCCGCAAGGCAGTCGGTCACGAAATCGCGAGGTGCTGGCACCAACGTATCGTCAATGGTTATCGGGCCATTGCCGCATCGGGTTAGGCCGGTTAGGCAGGGCCCTCCGTCCAGCGTATTTGGAAAGCCCTCGCCCATGTTCCGTCGATTCTTTGTTTACCTATTCGTGGCCTGGGCCGGGATGGCAAGTCTTGCCGCCGCCGCCTGGGCCGAGCCGATTTTTCCACCGGGGCTACGGATCGGCCTCGAGCCCCCGGGGGACATGAAACTGGCCACCCAATTTCCTGGGTTTGAAGACAGTAAACGCAAGGCCGTCATCGCAATTCTCGATTTGCCGGCCAGCGCGTATCGTGAGCTTGAAAACGCGGCCTTCGCCAACACCCAGCGTGATCTCCAGCAAGCGAAGCGAGAGAGCTTCCCGTTTGGCAGCGGCATCGGCTTCCTAATCATCGGGGTCGCCCAGCAAAACGGCATTACATTGCATCGGTGGTCCTTGCTGGCACAAGCAGTTGGGGGCGCCGTCCAAGACCTCACAATGCTGATAAATGTAGAGGTGCCCGAAAGCGCGCTGCCGATCTATTCAGACGAAATAATTCGTAAAGCGCTTGCGAGCGTCACGTTCCGACAAGCGCCAATTCAGGAACAGCTTGGTCTGCTGCCGTTCAAACTCGCCGACATGGCCGGCTTTCGAGTGATGCAGGTCTTGCCAACGGGCAGCGTCATCCTTGGCGAAGGAACAACCGACAACAGCGGGCCGCAGCCCTTCATGATTGTCTCGATCGGGCGCAGTGGGCCGGCGGAGGCGGGTGACCGCAGCCTATTCGCCCGCGATTTAATGGCCGCCGCACCGGTGCGCGACCTCACTATGCAGTCGTCGGAGCCGATGCGGATCAATGGTTCACCAGGCCACGAAATCAGGGCCAAGGGCAAAGCTCCCGGCGGCGAGCCGGTTTCGGTGGTGCAATGGTTGCGGTTCGGCTCTGGCGGGTTCTTGCGCGTGATCGGCGTCAGCCCGGCCGACAAGTGGGATCAAATATTCGACCGGTTCCGAGCCGTTCGCGACGGTATCGTAATGCGTTGAAATTACCCCGCCGCATCGTCCGGCTGCGGATTGTCATTGGCGGAGGCCGGCGATTTCGGCGCCGCCTTGCTAACGGCCACGAGTGCCGGACGCAGGACGCGATCGCCAATCATGTAGCCAGCCTGAATGACCTGTGCGACCTGACCTGGCGGCTGCTCGGAGGTCGGCACTTCGTACATCGCCTGATGCACGTTTGGATCGAACTTCTCGTCCTGCGGAGAGAATTTCTTCACGCCGTTCTTTTCTAGCGTCTTCAGGAGCTCGCGCTCGGTGAGTTCGACGCCTTCGATCAACGCCTTAACTTTCGCGTCGGCTGCTTCACGCAACTCTGGCCCGATTGCTTCCAACGCACGATGCATGTTGTCGGCTACTGCCAATACGTCACGAGCGAACCCGGCGATGCCATAGACCCGCGCGTCGAAAACCTCGCGCTCGGTCCGCTTGCGCAGGTTTTCCATCTCGGCGAGCGTTCGCAGTAGCTTGTCCTTGAATTCGGCTGCTTCACTCCTGGCCTCAGCCACGGGATCGGCCGCCTCAGGAGCCATAGCGTTTTCGGTCTCGGCAGCCACAGTTTCGGCCTGGCGGGCGGTCGGATCCGTCATCGTGTTCAATCCATCCTCAGCAATATCCGGATGCCCGGCATATCAGGGCTCCGGCGTTAAAAATCAAGCGTTTAAGGTGCCAACAGGCGGCTGACGACGCGCGCGGTGTAGTCAACCATGGGAATAACGCGAGCATAGTTGAGCCTTGTGGGACCGATTACACCGATTACGCCAACGATCCGACCTTTGCTGCCACGGTAGGGCGCGATAATCGTGGAGGAGCCGGAGAGCGAGAACAGCTTGTTCTCTGAGCCGATGAAGATGCGTACGCCATCGGCACGCTCGGCGCGGCCAAGCAAATCGATCACTCCGCGTTTGGTTTCCAGCGCATCGAACAACGAACGCACGCGCTCGAGATCTTCCAGCGCGTGAAGGTCTTCCAGAAGATTGGCGTGGCCACGTACGATCAGTTGGCGATCTTCGCTGTCGCCGCCCGACCAGCTGGCGAGGCCGGTCGCGATCACCTTCTGAGTCAGCTGGTCGAGCTCGGCTTGGCCTTCGTTCACCGCTTTTTCGATTTCACCTTGCAGTTCTGCCAGCGTCCTGCCGCGAATGCGAGCATTGAGAAAATTGGCAGCCTCGGTGAGCGAAGATGTCGGCAGCCCGACCGGTACATTAAGCACGCGGTTTTCGACCTGTCCGTCTTCGGCAACAAGAACCGCCAATGCGCGCTCAGGCTCAAGGCGCACGAATTCAATATGCTTGAGCCGAACGTTGTTCTTTGCGGTGAGTACGACGCCAGCCGAACGCGTTAACCCCGACAGCATTTGCGAGGCTTCGGTGAGCACGGCTTCCATCGATTTGGCCGTACGCGTGCCCGCCACCTGCGCTTCGATCGAACGCCGATCCTGTTCGGTCAGGTCGCCGACCTGCATCAGCGCATCCACGAAAAAGCGCAGCCCTGTTTCCGTCGGCAGCCGGCCAGCCGATGTATGCGGGGCATAAATTAGGCCGAGCTGTTCCAGGTCCGACATCACATTGCGAACCGAAGCCGGCGACAACGCAATCGGCAGTAGCCTCGACAGATTTCGCGAGCCCACAGGCTCGCCGGTCGCAAGATAGCTTTCGACGATCTGGCGGAAAATCTCGCGCGAGCGTTCGTTGAGCGCCGCCAGGCTCACCTGTGTCGCGCCAATCGGAATATCGTGGGACGCCAACGCTGAACTCCTCGAATACCAGCCAACAATTGACCATTGGGGCGGTCTTGTTCAAGCCGGGCGTATGGTTATGGTGTGCACCAAACGTTAAAGGAGCAAGCCTGATGCGGCCGAGTCGCCGACAAGTCGATGAGCTGCGTGCGGTATCGCTCGAGCGCGGGGTGGTCAAATATGCCGAAGGCTCGTGTTTCGTGAAATTCGGCGATACCCACGTTTTGGTGACCGCGAGCCTGGAGGAGCGGCTCCCACCCTGGCTCAAGGGCCAGGGGCGTGGCTGGGTCACGGCCGAATACGGCATGCTGCCGCGGGCAACCTCCGAACGCACGCGGCGCGAGGCCAGTGCCGGCAAACAGGGCGGGCGCACCGTCGAAATTCAGCGGCTGATCGGGCGCAGCCTGCGTTCAGTGGTCGATCTGCCGGCACTCGGCGAGCGGCAGATCACCGTCGATTGCGATGTGATCCAGGCTGATGGCGGTACTCGCACTGCGTCCATCACCGGCGCCTGGGTCGCGCTGGCCGACTGCCTCAGTTGGATGAAGGCGCGCGACATGATCAAGGCAGACGTGTTGCGCGACCACATCGCCGCTGTCTCCTGCGGCGTGTGCAAGGGCACGGCGGTACTGGATCTCGACTATGCCGAAGATTCGGAAGCCGACACCGACGCCAATTTCGTGATGACCGGATCCGGTAACATCGTGGAAATCCAGGCTACAGCCGAAAAAAACCCGTTCAGCGAAGATCAATTCGCTGCGCTGCTCGCTCTCGCGCGCAAAGGCATCGAGAAGCTTGTGGGCTTGCAAAAGTTAGCGGTGGCATAAGGGCGGGCATCGCGTGTTACTTGTCGTGCCCATGACGAACAATGGCTAGAAAACTTACCGGGTCGGTGGTAGTCGCCACCCACAATCCAGGCAAGCTCAAGGAAATGCGCGAGCTGCTCGCGCCATACGGACTCGCCACACAGTCGGCTGGTGACCTCAGTCTGCCTGAGCCGAAGGAAACGGGCAAGACTTTCGCCGCCAATGCGCGCATCAAAGCGCTTGCCGCGGCGCGCGCGAGCGGCACGCCAGCATTCGCCGACGATTCCGGTTTGGTTGTCGATGCGCTTGGGGGCGAGCCCGGGATTAATTCCGCGCGCTGGGCGGGACCCGACAAAGATTTCCGCACCGCCATGAACCGCATTCACACGCTCCTGCTTGAGCGCGGCGCCAAAGCGCCCGATCAGCGTCGTGCGCACTTCGTCGCGGCGCTGTGTCTCGCCTGGCCGGATGGACACGTTGAGGAGTTCGAGGGCCAAATTGACGGCGTCGCTGTGTGGCCGCCGCGTGGTGATAAAGGCTTTGGCTACGATCCGCTCTTTCGTCCCGACGGCTTCGACCATACCTTCGGTCAGATGAGTGCAGAAGAAAAGCATGGCCTCCCGCCCCAAGGACAGGGGTTGTCACATCGTGCACGCGCATTCATGAAGCTGGCTGAAACGTGCCTGTCCAAGCCTTGGGCTTGTTCCTGATCGTTACAATTTTAATCACCTGTTGTCGGCGAGACCGCTTCCAACCTAGCTGCTACGTGATACGCGGACTATGATGCTTAACATGAGCTTAACATCGCCCTTCGCTGTCTATGTGCACTGGCCGTTCTGTCTGTCGAAGTGCCCCTATTGCGACTTCAACAGTCACACCCGGCATGGTGGCATCGACGAAGCACGGTTCCTTCGCGCCTATAAAACCGAGATCACCGCAACCGCCGCGCGCGTGCCTGGCCGCACCGTGTCGAGCATTTTCTTCGGTGGCGGCACGCCGTCGCTGATGCAGCCGTCTTCGGTGCAAACGATCCTCGATTGCATTAGCAAATACTGGACCGTCGCGCCGAATATCGAAGTAACGCTCGAGGCAAATCCGACCAGCGTGGAGGTGACGCGCTTCCGGGGATTTCGTGCAGCCGGCGTCAACCGCTTATCGCTCGGCGTGCAGGCGCTCGACGATGCGTCGCTGAAAGAACTCGGACGCCTGCACACCGCGCAAGAAGCACTCAATGCCGTTGCGGTCGCTCGTTCGATTTTTGACCGCTACTCATTCGACCTGATCTACGCGCGGCCGCAACAAACGCTTGACGCCTGGGCGGCCGAACTCAACCGCGCAATCGCAGAAGCGGCCGAGCATCTCTCTCTCTATCAATTGACAATCGAACCGGACACGCCATTCGCCGGTCTATACAAGGCCGGAAAACTCACCATCCCCGACGAGGACCTCGCGCGCGATCTTTATGATCTCACTCAAACGGTTTGCGCCGATGCCGGCCTGCCGGCCTACGAGATTTCCAATCACGCGCGGCCCGGCGCGGAGTGCCGGCACAATCTCGTTTATTGGCGTGGACATGATTACGCCGGCATCGGCCCGGGTGCGCATGGGCGGCTTACGATCGATGGCCGCCGCGTTGCAACCGCGACCGAAACCCGGCCTGAAGCCTGGCTAATGCGCGTTGAAGAAAGCGGCACTGGCCTGACCGTCGAAGAAAAGCTTACGTCTGGTGAAGCTGCCGACGAATATCTGGTAATGGGATTGCGCCTCGCCGAAGGCATCGACCCTGCGCGCTACAGCGCACTTTCCGGCCGCGCGCTTGATCCCAAACGTATTTCGATATTGCGCGAGGAAGGCGCGGTCGAGACAACGGCCGACGGCCGCCTGCGCGTGACGCAGAGCGGTTTCCCGCTTCTCGATGCCGTGGTCGCAGATCTCGCGGCCTAAATTAATTTATGTCCCCGGCTGGAACGAGCGCGGCGCCGAGCTAATGACCTGGCCGCCGGAAGGCGTGACGCGCAGCACAGCCAGTCCACGCTCGTTGAGACCATCGGGGCGGAAACGGAAGACGCCGTCAATCCCCGCGAAACCCGACGCATTGGTCAGTACCTGTTCGCTGAAGCGCTGCGATCCTTGGGTTTTCACAAGGGCCGCGACCAACGCAACCGCATCATAGGCAAGCGTTGCTGTGCGCACCGGATCCTGCCCGTAGCGGACACGATAGCGCCCCGAAAAATTGCGGAACCCGGTCGATTCGGGCGCCGCATACCAGCCGCCGTCGAGCGCCGCGGTCGAGAAGATACGGGGATCGTCCCAAAGCCCAGTGCCGAGCAATTGCAGCCGCTTGAGATTCACACCGCTCGCGGCAAGTGCCTGCACGACTTGCGGTACGGCATCAGCGCCGTCGGGAATGAAGATGGCGTCGACCTGGTTCGCAGCTTGTCCAACACGGCGGGCCGCTTCGGCCATCCTGTTCGAGTCGAGCGGATATTTTTCCAGTGCGAGCACCCGGCCGCCACGCCGGGATACTTCTTGCTGGAATGCCGCTTCCACCACCGTGCCATACGCATTGTCCGACAGCAGCGCCGCGAATGAGCGTTTCCCGCGTGCGTAAGCAAAATCAACAATTCGGTGGACGTCTGTCTCCGGCAAGAAACTCAACAAATAAACGCCGCGCGCGGCCACGCTTGCATCGGTGGAAAATGCGATCACCGGAATGTTCCGTGCGCGCGCGACCTGCCCGACCGCGCTGACCGATTGCGCAAAGAGAGGTCCGATTATGATTTCTGCACCCTCGGAGATGGCCTGTTGGGCCCCAGCTTGCGCACCCTGCGGCGTGCCGCCATCGTCCTTCACCAACAGCTGGATGTTCGGGCTCTTGAATTCGGCGAGCGCCATTTCGGCCGCGTTCTTCATCGATTGCGCGGCGACACCGGCATTGCCCTGCGCAGACAGCGGTAGGACCAGAGCAACACGAACCTGACCTTCGCCGACAGAAGCATTAGCCGCCGCCTGCTCGCCCGGCTGCGGCGTGGGCACCCCGCCCCCCAATTGTGTGGTGCATGCCGCAAGCACCATTGCCGTAGCCGCGATGGATAGAGTCGTGCGCATGCGACACCACGCAAGCGCCAACACTCCTTTCTTTCGCGACACACACGGCATGGTCGCTCCTCGCGCGCCAGTTCTCTGTCAGTCGTATCCGGTATTCCCGATTTTGTCGCGCAAAAGTTAGGGGTATGAATAAACGGGAGGATTTGTTCCCGATGACGCGCCAAAGTTGGCCGTCTAGAGTGGCCACCATGGCGAGTGAAAGCAAAGCGCGGCCGCGCCGTTATGCCCCGTTTGGCGCTGCGATCGAGGTCGCCAAGGCCGCGCCTGGCCTCTATCTCGTCGCCACGCCGATCGGAAACCTGGGTGACATCACCTTGCGCGCACTCGAGCTGCTCGCCGGCGCCGACGTCATCGCCTGCGAGGATACTCGCGTCACGCGCAAGCTCACAGAGCGCTACGGCATCGCGACGCCGCTCACGCCGTACCACGAACACAATGCCGCCGAAACGCGGCCAAAGCTGCTTAGCCGCCTCACCAATGAGCAAGCGGTCGCACTGGTATCGGACGCCGGCACTCCGTTGATCTCGGATCCCGGCTACAAGCTGGTGCGAGCGGCCTGCGAGGCCGGGCACGCGGTAACTGCGCTCCCCGGCGCATCCGCCGTCTTGGCTGCACTATCGATCGGAGGTCAACCAACCGACCGTTTCTTATTCGAAGGTTTTCTGCCGGCCAAAAAAGCGGCGCGGCAAAAACGGGTGGCCACGCTCGCAAATATTCCGGCGACACTGGTGCTGTTCGAGAGCGGATCGCGTCTTGCTGCGATGCTCGCTGACCTTGCCGCCGCGTTCGGACCGCGAACGGTCGCAATCTGCCGCGAAATGACCAAATTGCATGAAGAAGTCAAACGCGGCGACCTTGAAGAGCTGGCACGCGAATACGCTAGCGGTGCGGAGATGCGCGGCGAGTTCACAATCGTTGTGGCGCCGCCCGCCAATGCCGAGCGGAAGGCAGACGAAGTCGATTCCTTGCTTCGCAAGGCGCTGATGCGCGTTTCGGTCAAAGACGCGGTCGGTGAGGTCGCGTTTGCTACTGGGCGCCCGCGCCGGGAGGTTTACCAGCGTGCGCTCGCGCTCGCCAAGGAGGCCGGCAATAAAGTGGAGTGATCATTCACCGCGCCCTCTATAAAACCTGCCCCGCGCCCCGAACCGCAAGCAGCGTTTGACGTCGGCATCTCTGCCGAAAGTCGCGCAGCCGCTTTCCTGATCGCAAAGGGATTCCGCATTCTGGCGCGGCGCTGGAGGAGTCCCCTCGGCGAAATCGATATCGTCATGCGCCGGCGTCAGCTCCTGGTATTCGCTGTGGTAAAAGCGCGCGCCGGCCTTGATGAGGCCGCGGACTCAGTCAATGAGCTGCAGCGCCGGCGGATTACCCCGCCGCGCATGTGTGGCTCGCAGCAAATCCGGACGATAAGATTCGCGATATCCGCTTCGACGCGATCCTGGCGGCGCGGGGCAAAATTGCGCACCATATCCCGGCTGCTTTCGAAACAAACTAGGCGCTCAGACGCTCGAAGAATTGGTCGACCTGGGCTCGAATGCGGCTAGCGACGCTGCCAAGATCGTCGGCCACCGCTTTCACCGTCGCAGCCGCGAAAATGTATAGAGCCTGGCGGCAATCGACAGCTTTGGCAGATTCACCGGTACCCCCAAAGTGTGCGACATCGGTCCCGAAGCGGCTATAGTGCGGAAAATGTGTTAACGGTTTATTTACCTAGGTAGTCATGAGCCTGAAAATCGCAGTTCAAATGGATCCGATTCAGCGGATCAATATTAAGGGTGACTCGACTTTCGCTCTGCTTCTGGAAGCGCAAAAGCGCGGTCACCAGCTTGCCTATTACACCCCTGACCGGCTGGCGTTGCTCAACGGCCGCCTATTTGCCCATGTCGAATCCCTGAGCGTACGCGACAAGGCCGGCAACCATTTTACGCTGGATGAGCCGCGGCGTGTGGAAGTCGCTGAGTTCGACGTGGTGCTGCTGCGCCAGGACCCGCCGTTCGACCTCGCCTATGTGACGACCACGCATCTGCTCGAGCGCATCCATTCGAAAACGCTGGTGGTCAATGATCCCGCGCACGTGCGCAATTCCCCGGAGAAGGTATTCGTCACCGAATTTCCCGATTTGATGCCGCCGACGCTGGTTTCTCGCGACCTCGCCGAGATCAAGGCGTTCCGCGCCGAGCACGGCGATATTGTGATGAAGCCGCTTTACGGCAAAGGCGGCGAGGCGGTGTTCCGGCTCGCGCGTGAGGACCTGAATTTTGGCTCTCTTTACGACCTGTTCACGGCCACGTTCCGTGAGCAATGGGTGGTGCAGAAATTTCTGCCCAACATCAAGCACGGCGATAAGCGCATTATCCTGGTGGATGGCGAATATGCCGGTGCGGTGAATCGAATTCCAGCGCCGGACGACCTACGGTCCAATATGGTGCGCGGCGGCGCACCGTCGGCAACCGAGTTGACCAAACGCGAAGCTGAAATTTGCAAGCGCATCGGCCCTGCGCTGCGCGAGCGCGGCTTGCTTTTCGTCGGCATTGACGTGATCGATGGCTATCTCACTGAGATCAACGTCACCTCCCCAACCGGGATCCGCGCCATCAAGAATCTTGGAGGGCCCGACGTCGCGGCGCTGATCTGGGACACGATCGAGGCAAAACGGAAGCTTCGGTGAGAACATGGGTGTTGCTCTCACCATCGCCACCACCGACTACGACCATTTCCGCGATTTCCGCCTTGGGTTGGTACGCGCGGAAGGCATCGAGACGAACTGGCTCACGCTTGGCCACCATGAGATTTTTTCGCGTTTCACCTTCAACCGCGAATGGGATGTGTCCGAGCTGTCCTTTGCCAAGTTCGCGGCACAGGTGACGCGCAACGACTCCGACATTATCGGCCTGCCGGTCTATGCCTCACGATTGTTTCGCTTTGCCTCGTTTTACGTGAACCGCAAGGCGGGCATCAAAACGGCCAAGGATCTGAGGGGAAAATGCATCGGCGTCCCCGAATGGGCACACACCGCTGCGGTCTATATGCGCGGCTGGCTGATGCACGAGGGCGATGTCGCGCTCTCCGACATCGATTGGGTGCAGGCCGGCACCAACGAGACTGGACGCATCGAAAAAGTCGAACTGTCGCTACCAAAAGGCATTCGCCTCACCAGCATGCCGGAGAAAACGCTGAGCGGCATGATTGCCTCGGGCGAGCTCGATTGCGTCATCATCGCGCGCCCGCCAAATTCGTTTCGAGAAAAACACCAGGACGTCGTGCGTTTGTTCCCTGATTACGAAGCAATTGAGCAGCGCTATTATGAGCAGACGCGCGTCTATCCGATCATGCATGTGATTGCGATGCGCAAATCGATTCTCGACGGGCAGCCTTGGGTTGCACGCAATCTCTATAACGCATTCGAGGAATCGAAACGCCGCAGTCTCGAGCGTATTCTCGATCCTGCCGTATCGCGGTATCCGGTGCCCTGGCTGACGAATTACGCAACGCGCATGCAGCAGGTGTTTGGCGGCGACTTGTTTCCCTACGGCATCGAGGCAAACCGGCCGACTCTGGAATTGTTCCTGCGCTACGCGCACGAACAGGGTATCGCGCGCAGACCTACCAAACCAGAAGAGATTTTCCCCGCCGGTATTATGGCGTCTGTGAAGATCTAGTTACTTTCCTGCACGTTTCATAGCCTCGGCGCGAATCTCAACGTCGGTGATTTTCATCAAGTCGATCGGCGCTTTGAGATTGCCGACCTTCACCAGCTCGTTCTGCATCCAATTCAATTTATCGAGGGGCAGAGCGACTGACGGATCGATAGCGTGTTGCTTGACCGTATCGTCAAAAGCATAGGCCGGCCTCGGATCGTCTGGTTTGGCATGAATAGTATCTTGTGTGAGCCTGATCGTTTCATCGCGATGGCCAACTGCAAATTTCAGCGCGTCGATTTCCGCGGCGAGAAAGTTGATCGCATCCGTGCGGCGGCCAGTAGTGGTCTTTCCCGTCATGGTTAGGCACAACCGCACATAGTTCGGCAGCGCTTCGCGTCCCGCAACCAACATCTTCACGTCCTTGGGCGCGACCGCCATGAACTCCGACGCGACAATGCCGGCGTCGGCAACACCAGCAAGCACCGCTTTAAAGCGATCGAGATCTCCGCCGAGATTTGCGAAACGCACTTCGGACGCCGCAATCTTGTGCTGCGCGAGGATTGCATTGATCAGCAGATTGGGCAGCGACCCCGGTGCTGCGACCGCGATTGTCTTGCCCTTGAGATCCTCCACTTTGCTGATGGTCGATTTCGCCATCAGTCCATGCGGAACGCCCGGCCAGTCGCAGCCAAGGATTTTGATGTCGGCCCCGTGTGCGCCCGCGAGAATCGTCGCGCCCGGACTTGATTCGATGCTGTCGAGTTCGCCTGCCAGCAGAGCCTTGTGCGCCGTCGCACCGTTCTTCAGCGGGACGATCTCAAGGTTGAGGCTATGCCGGGACGCGAAGTCGTGCTGCCCGACCATCATCATGAAGCCGGCGTCAGCCTTCGGCTCGATCACCCCGTGCTTCCAGGGTTTGAGCTCCTGACCTGAGCCCGGGGTCCCAAGTGCCGTCAGCAAGAGGACGATGCTGGCGACTCGCACGACGGTCATTGCGATTCTCCGTGAGTCATGAGGACCCATGATCAGCATAATGCCGTGTCGGGCCGGGTCTCCAACCCGCTTGCAGCCTGACGCGGGTTTCCCCACACTGTCATAATTCCGTGGTCGGTCCGTGGTGTACGGGGACACCGGCGCTCCATCAATGATTCGCCAGCTCGGAAACCCGGCCAAACGGATCGCTTTCGCGCATTTAACGTCGAAAAGGACCTAAATGCCCATCGTCGACCGCACCACTTTCCGCCCTCAGCCCAGCCTCCTCGAGCGGTTTCGCCCGGCGCCCACCTTTCCCGGGATGCCAGGCATTATTTCGTCGCTACAGGCTTGTGGCGGATTGCAGGCTTGGGCAGCCCGCGCACACCGGCCTTCGCAAAGCCTTGGCCGCGTCGGCTCACTGGAAGTGCGGCTGGCACAAACCGCCGCCGAAGTGCGCCAGGCGCAAAGACTGCGCTATCGAGTTTTTTATCAGGAAGGAGCGGCCATCCCCAATCCGGCACGGTTATTCGTCCGCAGGGATATCGATGGTTATGACGCAATCTGCGATCACTTGTTGGTGCTCGATCATGCCGCACACGACGGCGTGCTGAACCGGCCGGCCGCGGTCGGCACATATCGGCTGCTACGACAGCCACTGGCCGAAGAGTACTGTGGCTTCTATACCGCCGGGGAGTTCGACATCAGCTCGCTGATCGCGCGCCATAACAATCTTCAATTCCTTGAACTCGGCCGCTCCTGCGTGCTCGGTCCCTACCGCAATAAGCGTACTGTCGAACTTCTCTGGCATGGCATACATTCGTACTTCTTCCAGAACCATTGCGATGTGATGTTTGGATGCGCGAGCCTCGACGGCACCGACCCCAAGCGTCTCGCGTTGCCCCTCTCGTTCCTGCATCACTATGCGCCGGCACCGGATCCGTGGCGTGCGCGAGCATTGCGTGAGCGCTACGTCGAGATGAACCGGATGTCGAAGGAAACAATCGATCTCAAGGAGGCGCTGCGCGTGCTGCCACCGCTGATCAAGGGCTACTTGCGGCTCGGCGCGTATATCGGCGACGGCGCAGTGATCGATCATGAGTTTGGCACCACCGATGTACTGATCGTTCTGCCAGTGTCGGCGATCAAGAAACGCTATTTCGAGCATTTCGATCTCAACCGCCGCGCGGCGTGATTACAGTCGTCGCAAGGAGACGTTCTCGACCAGGTGGCTTTCACTTTTCTTCAGTATGAGATCGGCTCGCTGCCGCGTCGGCAGAATGTTTTCGTGCAGATTGACCAGGTTAATGCGCGACCAGATTGACGACGCGGTTCCAGTCGCTTCCTCGTCTGATAAATTCGAATAGCGATGAAAGTACGACTTCGGGTCGCGAAAGGCCGTGCCGCGCAAGGTTAAGAACCGGTCCACATACCAGGACTTGAGCACGTCCTCGTCGGCATCGAGATAGACCGAGAAATCGAAAAAATCCGAAACGAACGGAATCGCCTTGCCGTCCTTCGGCAGGCGGCCGGTCTGCAGCACGTTCAAGCCTTCCACGATCAGCAGATCCGGCCGGTCGATTTCGACCCACTGGTTCGGCATCACATCGTAGATCAGGTGCGAATAAATCGGTGCCCGTACCGGCCGACGGCCGGCCTTCACGTCGGAAAGAAAGCGCAACAGCGCCGGCAGATCGTAGCTTTCAGGAAAACCCTTCTTCTCCATCAGACCTTCGCGCTCGAGCACGACATTGGGATAGAGAAAGCCGTCGGTAGTGATGAGATCGACCTTCGGCACGTTCGGCCAGCGCGCCAACAAGGCTTGCAGCACGCGCGCGGTGGTTGACTTTCCGACCGCGACTGAGCCCGCGACACCGATGATGTAGGGCATCTTCACGTCGGTGGTGCCGAGGAATCGCTCCTGGGCGCGGAACAACCTTTGAGTTGCCGCCACGTACATCGACAGCAGTCGGGACAGCGGCAGATAAATTTCCTCGACTTCCTTTATGTCGAGCCGGTCGTGCAGCGAACGCAGGCGCGTGACCTCTTCGGAGGTCAGCGTCATTGGGGTGTCCTCGCGCAACGCCGCCCATTCCGCACGCGAGAAAGTACGGTAGGGCGAGAGGTTTTCTTCGGTGCGCTGTTCCATGGTGCAATCAGCTACGTGGACGCAAAGCCTTTTCCTCGTGCCCGGTTTGCGCGGTGCGCTTTTCGAGCACCTCCTCGACTTCAGCCAGCGTGACGCCGCACGCTTCCAGCAGTACTAGCAGATGATAAAGAAGATCGGCCGCTTCCGCGATTAGCCGACCCTTATCTTCTTGCACCGCCGCCAGACCGGTTTCGATGGCCTCTTCGCCCAGCTTCTTGGCGCAATGTACGACGCCCTTGTCGATGAGCGCGCGGGTGTAAGATTCCGCCGCGCTCGTCTTGGCGCGTTCGTGCACCCGCTTTTCCAGATCGGCCAAGGTTAATTTCCTCATGGAAGCCTCTTTGGGCGGCTCAATAGCACTGTTGGGTCTAAGGATCGAGCCGCATCGGCAAGCCCGCTTTCGCCATATGGACCTTGGCCTCGCGGACACTGTGCTCGCCGAAATGAAAGATCGAGGCCGCCAGCACCGCGGTGGCGTGCCCGTCGCGGATGCCCTCAACCATGTGATCCAGCGTGCCTACCCCACCTGAGGCGATGACCGGCACGGTGATCGCATCCGCGATCGCCCGGGTGAGTGGAATATCATAGCCTTTCCTGGTGCCGTCGCGGTCCATCGAGGTTAAAAGAATTTCTCCAGCTCCCAATGCGACAACTTCCCTGGCATAGGCAATGGCATCGAGGCCGGTCGGGTTGCGGCCCCCGTGGGTGAAGATCTCCCATCGATCTTGTTCACCCGACTTCGATAATCTCTTGGCGTCGATCGCCACCACGATGCACTGATCGCCGAATTTCTCCGCTGCTTCTTTCACAAAAGCCCGCCTGTTAACCGCCGCAGTGTTAATCGACACCTTGTCGGCCCCGCAGGTAAGCAACTTTCGGATGTCGTCCACTGTGCGCACCCCGCCACCGACCGTAAGCGGCATGAAGCAGGCTTCCGCCGTGCGTGTAACCACGTCGTAGATCGTGTCACGGTTTTCATGGCTCGCAGTGATGTCAAGGAAGCAGAGTTCGTCGGCGCCAGCCGCGTCATACGCAATGGCAGCCTCCACCGGATCACCGGCGTCGCGCAGATTGACGAAATTGATGCCCTTTACTACGCGGCCGTCTTTCACGTCGAGACAAGGAATAACACGGACTTTGAACATCAGTCGGCCGTCCTCGCGGCGCGGATTAGTTTGAGCGCCTCTGCAGGCTCAAGTCGACCATCATAAAGCGCGCGGCCCGCAATGGCGCCGGCGAGCTTTTTCGCACGCGGCGCCAGCAACCGTTTGATGTCCTCAATCGAGGCAAGACCCCCGGAGGCGATCACCGGAATGGAAATCGCGTCAGCAAGCGCAATGGTTGCGTCGAGATTGAGACCCTGCAGCATGCCGTCGCGCGCAATGTCGGTGTAGACGATCGCCGCCACTCCAACATCCTCGAAGCGCCGGGCAATTTCGAGCGCCGACAATTCCGAGCTTTCCGCCCAACCCTCGACCGCGACTTTGCCGTCGCGCGCATCGAGTCCCACCGCGACGCGGCCGGGGAAGTCGCGGGTTGCCTGTTTGACAAAGGGTGGATCGCGCACTGCGGCAGTGCCTATGATAACACGTGTAACCCCCTTCTCCAGCCAGCCTTCGACAGTTGCGGTATCGCGCACACCACCGCCGAGCTGCACCGGAATGCTCACCGTTTCGAGAATGTGATCGACCGCAGCGGCATTCATCGGCTTGCCGGCAAAGGCGCCGTCGAGGTCGACGATGTGCAAAAATTCGAAGCCCTGTTGCTCGAAGGTGCGCGCCTGCGCAGCCGGGTCGCGATGGAAAACGGTCGCGCGCGTCATGTCGCCTTGCTCCAGCCGAACGGCAAGGCCTTCCTTGAGGTCGATAGCGGGGAACAGGATCACGGCCGCCATTTCAAAAAATTCGCGATGAGTGCGAGACCCAGCCGCTGGCTCTTCTCAGGGTGGAACTGCGTGCCAACCATGTTGTCGTGGCCAACTATGGCGGTGAGCGGCCCCCCGTAATCGGCCTGCGCGACGAGATCGCCGCGCTGCGACGGTTTAAGTTCGTACGAGTGCACGAAATAGGCGTGCAAGCCGTTGGCGCCCGTCGGGATGCCCTCGAGCAGCGGGTGCGGCTTGATCATGTTCAAGGTATTCCAGCCCATGTGCGGAATTTTCAAGTCCGGATCAGACGGTGCGATGCGATCGACTTCGCCGGCGATCCAGCCCAAACCCGGCGTGACTTGATATTCACGTCCACGCTCTGCCATCAATTGCATGCCGACGCAGATGCCAAAGAACGGCCTGCCCTTCTTGCGGACACTTTGCTTGAGTGCATCGACCATGCCCGCAATTTCGTCGAGCCCACGCCGGCAATCGGCAAATGCGCCGACACCGGGCAGCACAATGCGGTCAGCGCGTGATACCGCATCGGGATCGCTGGTGACCACAATTGGCTGCTCGTGTCCGCTCTCGCGCGCGGCGCGCTCGAATGCCTTGGCCGCCGAATGCAGATTGCCGGAGCCATAGTCGACGATGGCGACGCTCACCGCTGAGCTCCCGGCTCGGGGAATAAGGCGATAACGTCGGACGGTGACGGGGGCCCACGCCGTACCAGCGTCGAATATTTTGACTCATGCGAAGCTGGCGGAATGGCCGAAGCATTAGCGGCATGCTTGCTCCATTCGGCAAAGAATCGCCGCTCGGCCAGTTCGGCATCCTCACCAACGATGAACCCGAGCGTAGTCCAGCCGCGGCGCGCCAGGGTCCAGCGCCGGACGCTGGATGCCTCGAAGCCAACCAACAAGGCGATCAACAACCCGACCAGAAATTGTGTACTGGCTGAGGCGCGCAGCAGAGCGAGCCCCACGCTGATCAACCCATAGCCGACAACATAGATCACAAAAGCCAGCCACAGCCGGTGCAGCAGTAACCATAACGGCCCCAGCACGAAGGCCCAGACATGAAAGCCGTCGCGCACGAACAGGAAGCGCTCGGGAGCGCTCATTGTCTCGCCTTTACGCAGAGGCGGTGCGTGCACGGTGTAAGTGGGCATTCTTTTACTATAACAACATCATCCCGTCGTTTCGCTCAGGATGACGGGAACAATTCCGTCAGCCGCCCAGCGAGCCTTTGGTAGACGGCACTTCATCCTTTGCGCGCGGATCAATCACCACGGCTGCCCGCAATGCGCGCGCCAAGCCTTTAAAGCACGACTCGGCAATATGATGATCGTTATTGCCGTACAGCGTCTCGGCATGCAACGTGATGCCGGCATTCATGGCGAAAGCGTGAAACCATTCCTGCACGAGCTCGGTGTCGAACTCACCGACTTTGTCCCGCACGAATTCGGCCTTGAACACCAGAAATGGTCGTCCGGAAATGTCGACGGCGACGCGCGTCAACGCCTCATCCATTGGCACGTGCACGTCGGCATAACGCGTAATGCCCTTCATGTCGCCGAGTGCCTGTTTCACCGCCTGACCGAGCGCAATGCCGACATCCTCCGTTGTGTGGTGATGATCGATGTGCAGATCGCCCTTGGCTTTGACCGTGATGTTGATGCGCGAATGACGCGCAAGCAAGTCGAGCATATGGTCGAGGAAGCCAATGCCGGTCGCAACCGATGCGCGGCCTGCCCCATCGAGATCGACTTGAACCTCGACGTCGGTTTCCTTGGTCTTGCGCTTTACGGTGGCTTTGCGCATGCAAATATCCATTATTCGCGCGCCTTTTATCAGGGGTTTGCCGGATTCGCCACAGCCGTTGCGAATGGTTTGCAAATGCGCTGGGCCATGCCTAGATGACGCCGATCGCGGGATTTTAAGCGCATGTCATCCACCGAGACTACCTCCTGGCGCGGCACCACGGTCCTCACCGTCCGCAAAGGCGGTAGCGTCGTCATTGGCGGTGACGGCCAAGTGACGATCGGCCAGACCATCGTCAAATCCAATGCCAAGAAGGTGCGCCGCCTGGGCAAAGGCGACGTGATCGGCGGCTTTGCCGGGGCGACCGCGGACGCCTTCACCCTGTTCGAGCGGCTGGAAGGCAAGCTTGAGCAGTATCCGGGCCAACTTACCCGCGCGGCGGTCGAGCTCGCCAAGGACTGGCGCACCGACCGTTATCTGCGCCGCCTCGAAGCCATGATGATCGTCGCTGACGCTAACGTCTCGTTGGTACTCACTGGCACGGGCGACGTGTTGGAACCGGAGAATGGCGTCATGGGCATCGGCTCGGGCGGCAACTACGCCCTCGCCTCCGCGCGGGCGCTGCTTGACGGGCCACTCGATGCCGAAGCTATCGTACGCAAGTCGCTCGACATCGCCGCCGAGATTTGCGTGTTCACCAACCGCAACGTCACAATAGAGAGTTTGAAGGCATGACAGCGTGCCCCGGACGCGGCGCAGCACGCAGGGCAGCGAAGTGGTGCGCCGCGCTGACCCGGGACCGTCGCAAATTCTGAGTTCGTAATGATCCCGGGTCTGCAGCGCATCACTCCGGCTGCGCTGCGCCCAGGAAATGAGGTCAAATGACCGACTTCTCGCCCCGCGAAATCGTTTCCGAGCTTGACCGCTACATAGTCGGCCAAGGCGATGCCAAGCGCGCGGTTGCCATTGCGTTACGCAACCGCTGGCGACGATTGCAGCTCGACGAGAAACTGCGCGAGGAAGTTCTACCGAAAAATATCTTGATGATCGGCCCGACTGGTGTCGGCAAGACGGAGATTTCCCGGCGCCTCGCCAAGCTTGCCGGCGCACCGTTCCTCAAGGTCGAAGCAACCAAATTTACCGAGGTTGGCTACGTTGGGCGCGATGTCGAACAGATCGTTCGCGACCTGGTCGAGATTGGCATTGCGCTCGTTCGCGAGAGGAAGCGCAAGGACGTGCAGGCGCGTGCCGAGCAATCAGCGGAAGAACGCGTGCTCAATGCCCTCGTCGGTCCCGGGGCAAGCCCGGCGACACGCGAGAGCTTTCGCAAAAAGCTGCGCAATGGCGAACTCAACGACAAGGAAATCGAGATCGAAGTGCAGGCGGGCGGCGCCAGCATGCCGATGTTCGAAATTCCCGGCCTGCCAGGTGCGCAGATGGGCGCCATTAATATCGGCGACATTTTTGGAAAGCTGGGTGGGGGCCGCACCAAGACGCGCCGTGTCACCGTCGAGGAATCGCACGATATTCTGGCCAATGAGGAATCCGACAAGCTCCTCGACAGTGAACAGCTCGTGCAGGAGTCGATTCGCGCCGTCGAGCAGAACGGCATTGTTTTCCTCGACGAAATCGACAAGATCGCCGGCCGCGAAGGCCTGCGCGGCGCCGATGTGTCTCGCGAAGGCGTGCAGCGCGACCTGTTACCGCTGATCGAAGGCACCACAGTCAATACCAAGCACGGTCCGGTAAAGACGGATCACATCCTCTTTATCGCTTCCGGCGCGTTTCACATCTCCAAGCCGTCGGATCTGCTGCCCGAGTTACAGGGCCGCCTGCCGATCCGCGTTGAACTCAAGGCCCTTACCCGCGATGATTTGCGCAGGATCCTAACCGAGCCGGAAGCCTCATTGATCAAGCAATATGTCGCTCTGATGGGCACCGAAGGCGTCACGCTCGAATTCAGCGAGGATGCGATAGACGCCATCGCCGACATCGCAGTGGCAGTGAATTCGTCGATCGAGAACATCGGAGCGCGGCGCTTACAGACAGTGATGGAACGCGTGCTCGACGAGGTATCGTTTGCGGCGCCCGACCGCTCCGGTGAAACGGTCAAGATCGACGCCGCATATGTGCAGAAGCACATCGGAGACCTCGCCAAGAACGCGGATCTGAGCCGGTTTATCTTGTGAGCAACAGCGTCAAGAGCCTCCATTTTATTTCTTCCTGTCGCCCCTCACAACGTCCACAACCGGTTCGGTAATCGCGACGGGATCAGAGGCCGGGAAAGTTTCTTCGAGCCCTTCCTCGAGATCGCGCTCAAGCTCCTGCAGGTCGGGCTTGCGGCCTTTTTCACCAGACTTTGGCTTATCGGCTTTCGGTTTGTTCGACATACGCCATACTCCCAAAACTAGTGCCGCCTAAGTTCATTTGCTTCGGCGCACCCGCACATAGAGCGCCCCCTCTCCGCCATGGACGACGTGTGCGGCCTCGAACCCGACGACCAGCGCCCGGAATTCCGGGAGCCCCAGCCACTGCGGCACCTGACGCTTGAGAACGCCGCGTTCGCCCTCACCCACGCGAGCGCCTTTGCCGGTAATCACCAACACCAGCCGAGCGCCCCGTGAGCTTGCTGCGCGCAGGAAACGCAGCAACGTCGCATGGGCTTCACTTTGCGTTAGCCCGTGCAGATCAAGCTGACCATCGATTGTTTCCTTGCCGCGCACCACGCGTTGTTTCATGCGGCGGCCGAGCGGTACGGGCAGCGGCAGTTTCTTATCTGTCAGTGAGGGCGCAATCGGCGCCGGTTTCGCAGCGGCCGCCGCCGGCCGTGCCGAGCTGACCATCTGCGCGCCATCATCTTCGTCAGCCGCTGTGGATTCTCTTAACGGCGCAATGGATTTGATCACGGTGGTCCACAGCACCCGTTCTTCCGAGGAAAGAACGCGACGCCGTTTGCCGTCGCCGGAATTCATGGTGTCAGGGGCGCGGCTTGGGCAGTGGCGCTGGCACGGTCGCCGTTCTTGCAGTGGTCGCACGCGCAGCTGCGATGATGGTCATTGGTCGCGGTTTCGGTAGCGGGATATCCGTCGCCGCCGCCATCGCGGCGCCGCTTACAGTCACGCTCTGCGGGACCAGCATTACGAATTGGCCGTATTGCTTGATGCGGCCGGCGATGTGGCTGAGTTCCTCGCCATGGCCGAAATAAATATCGGCGCGCGCTGGCCCGACGATTGCCGAGCCGGTATCCTGCGCAAACAGCAGGCGACGGAAATTGGTTTCCGGTTTTTCGCTGTCGATCGGAAAATTGGCATCAATCCAGATCGGCGTGCCATAGACATGGATGCGCTTGTCCACCGCCAGTGAACGTCCGGGCGTGAGCGGCACACCTTGCGCGCCAATACATTCATCGTGCGCGTCCAACGTAGTTTCCTGAAAGAACACAAATGAACGATTTTTGCGGCGGAGCTCTTTTCCTTCTTCGGGGTTGGCCTCCATAAAGTCGCGGATCTTGTCCATCGACATTTCTTCCTTGGAAACGATGCCGCGATCGATCAGGAATTTGCCGACCGGCGTATAGGGCTGGCCATTGCTCGCTATATAGTTGAGGCGCAACAACTTACCGGTATCGAGCTTCACGCGGGTAGAACCCTGGATCTGAGCGAAGAATGCATCGATCGGATTCTTGACGTAGCAAATTTCCAATTCCTTGCCGGCCAATGCGCCGTCTTCTATCTTGGTGCGATCGAGGTCCGAAAATACTTTGCTTTGACGCCTCTTCACCGTTTCGGCCGGCGCCGTATAGATCGGAACCGTATATTCGTCGCTTGGGAAGCGGGAGCCGTCCACCTCGGTTTCGTAGTAACCGGTGAAGAACCCTTCCGTCTGGCCCGTCGGCTTCACCCGTACCGGTTTGAAATTGTCCTCGAAGAAGGCCCGCGCATGGTCGCGGTCAAGTTGACCGGCTGCCGCCGCTCGTTCACACACCTTGAACAATGCGCCTAAAACCGGCCGTGCAGAACGCATCGCCTTCGTCGCATTGACAATGGCACCACAGCTTTTCAGGAACGTATCAAAGGCGGCAGCGTGGTCATCATCCTTCCAGCCATCAAGTGCAGAAAAACTGAGCCGTTCGACCTGCGCGCTGCGAAGGCTCACGCCCCCGGCCGCCAAAGTCGGCGCGCTTGCGGCCGCGATGAACCAAAACCCGAAACCCAATATATAGAGAGAACGAAAATTGGGCGCTGGCATGCACTCATTGCCCCGCTTCGGTGGCGAGGAGTTTCCAATTTGGATCGCGTGAAGTTACGTCGTGGCCGAATGTCCAGACATCGGTGATATCGGTCACCCGCTCTGCATTGCCGTCGATCACATTGCTGTCCTTGTCGCGCGTCACTGAGACCAGCTTGGACTGGAAGCGCACCGTCACTTGCGCGTTGCGGCCGCGGAGTTCGGCGGCAGTGATGTCCGCATTGTCGATGGACACAAAGCGACTCTCCACCATTTCACCGCGCTTCTCACGTTCGCTGATGGCGCCCTCGAAACCATCATAAACTTCGCGGGCAAGCAAATTTTTCAATGTGCGCCGGTCACCTTCGGCGTAGGCATTGACGATCATTTCATAGGCCGCCCGCGCACCGGTAACGAAATGTTTGGCATCGAAATTGGTGTCGGCACCCGCGATAGCATCGAGGCCGCTTGCGATGGTCGAGCCCGGCTCGGCGATACCCTTCCAGCGTTCAGGAGATGTCTCGACCGGCTCGGTCGGCTTGGGCGCAGCGCTCTCTGCGCTGCGGTTGGGCAAAGCGACAATTTTTTCCGCGGCAGGCCGCCCTGGCTCGCGCGCAGAATAGGGATCGTAAGGCGGACGCTCCCGGCCGGTGCGCTGACCGAGCACGCTTCGCAATCGCAGGAAGATAAACACCGCGAGTGCCAAGAAAATAATGGTGTAGATATCGAACACGTCTCGCATGCTTTCGGCTACCGTAGCGGCACGTTGGCCAGATCAGCGTTGCGGCCCGTCGCCAGCGAGACGATCGAGCGGCCGGCTTCGCCGCTATTGCATCCGCCGGTGGCCACGCCAATCCTTAGGACCGGGCCGCGCGCCAGAATCTCGGCGCAATTCAAGTCTCTCGATTGAACCTTAGACGATCAGGACGCCGAGGCCAACATCAGCCAAGCAGAGAAAACGGCAATCAATGTGGCAAAATGGTCATTATTGGCCGTACTAGGCTCTGCCAATTCTGGAACTTGCCGTGTTCATAGCGGTGGCTGCGATGGTCGGCCTGGGCTGGGCGTTGAGCTTCGTGCTAGCCGGTTTGCTCGCCGGCCCTGCTGATCCTGCGCCACCTCGGCAGTGCTCATATCACCCGTATGCAAGTTGTTTTGGAGCAGGGAAGCTTTACTGCGCTACACGCAAATCATCGTAGCAGCCAGATTATATTCGCCGGGATTCTATTGCTAATTCCGGGATTTATCACCGATATTGTGGCTCTAATTCTGCTTATCGCGCCCCTCCGCCGAGCTCTGAGTGCATTTGGAGGTGGCGTCGCACCTGCCCGCAATGCCGGCGTAGTCGATCTCACCCCCGGACAGTGGCATCAGGTACCCGGTCCCTCATTGCCCGACCGGCGCAATGACGGACGCGATCGCTGAGCCTCACACGATCCTAAATAGAACGGGCCGGGTTCGAAAAAGCCTGCTGACGCAAAACAATACCGTCCTTGTTCCCCTCGAGACCCTATGTTAGCCAACCGCCGCGCAATTTAGTGCGTGGCGCGAGGGAGTGTTCATGACGACGACTAACGGCGGCGCAACGCAGCCCGCAGCGCAGGACATGCAGCCGCAACTCACTGTGGTGTCCCAATATATCAAGGACTTTTCATTCGAGAATCCGAACGCGCCGCAGTCGCTCACCAGCCGCCAGGAACAACCGCAGATCGGTATCCAGATTAATGTCGGCGCCACGCCGCTGTCGGAGACCGATATCGAGGTCGTGATCAAGCTCGAAGGCAAGGCGGAAACCGGCAGCACTTTACTATTCCGCTTTGAATTGGAATTTGCGGGCGTGTTTCGCATCCGCAATGTCCCGCAAGAGAGTCTGAACCCAGTGGTGTTAATCGAATGCCCGCGGCTCCTCTTTCCGTTTGCGCGTGAAATCATTGCCACCGCCGTCCGCAATGGTGGCTTTCCTCCACTTCTGCTCGATCCGGTGGATTTTGTCGGCCTCTATCGCCAGAAGATGGCGCAGCAGCCGCCGGCACCCGCACCCGCCGCGCGCAGTTGAACCCTCAGCCCTCCGGGCGATAGTCACGCCACAACGCATTCTCGCCGAGTCCCGCTACGAAGTCGCGGTGTGCTGCAAGTTCGGCCTCGCTAAGCCGCGGCGCCAGTTGCTCGGGCCGCGCGCGCATAACGATTACACCATCGGCTCCACTCGCCGGCCGCTCACCGCTCTCGGAAAGACCGAGTTGCGCCTGGCGCGCGCCAATCAATTCGACATAAACTTCGGCCAGGATCTCGGCATCAAGTAGCGCGCCATGCTTGGTACGGCGCGAATTGTCGATGCCGTATCGGGCGCACAGATCGTCGAGTCGATTGGGGCCTGCGGGATGCTTGCGGCGCGCCAACAGCAGCGTGTCGACCAGCCGCTCGCGTGCAATCAACACACGTTCAGCGCGCTTGAGCTCGGCGCAGAGAAACGCATGATCGAAGCCGGCATTGTGGATTACCAGAGGTGCATCCCCGATGAAGGTAAGGAACTCGTCGGCGATCTCGATGAAACGCTTGTGCTCCTTTAGAAACTCAGTGGAAAGTCCATGGATTGCGAAAGCTTCGGCCGGCACATCGCGTTCCGGATTAAGATAAGCATGAAAGGTCAATCCGGTCGGTATCCGGTTGAGTAACTCGATGCAGCCGAGCTCGACGAGACGATGGCCTTGGCCCGGATCGAGCCCGGTGGTTTCGGTATCGAGAACAATTTCGCGCATATTTATTGCCGAGCGACAGAATCACTGTTGGCGTTTCGGCATTGTAACGACGCGCGCGAGAATATCACGTACTTGTGCACGCGCGGCGTCGAAGCCCTTCGACGTATCCACCACGAAATCTGCCATCGCACGCTTGTCCGCGTCCCGCATCTGTTTGGCCAAAAGGGTGGCGAATTTCCGTTCGGTCATGCCGGGCCGCTCGAATGCACGGGCGCGCTGCACATCGGGCGTCGCCGAGACCACGACGACTGCGTCGCAGCGTTTGTCGCCGCCGGTCTCGAAGAGGAGCGGAATGTCGAGAAGTGCGACGGTCGCGCCTTTGCGTTCCGCCTCGCTGAGAAAACGCTCCTCGGCGTTGCGCACGAGCGGATGTACAATTGCTTCAAGTTTCTTGATCGCGGCGGAATCGCCAAGTACCAGCTGGGCAAGTTTATCGCGATTCACCTTGCCGCCGGCGGTGGTCCCGGGAAAAGCCGCCTCGATCAGCGGCGTCGCCTCGCTCTCATACAGCTGATGTACGGCCGCGTCCGCATCGTGCACCGGCACCCCCTCTTCCGCGAACATTTTCGCCGTGGCGGATTTCCCCATGCCAAGCGAGCCGGTGAGACCGAGGATAAACATTGGCTAACCGTCGACGAGCTTGCTTCGCCGCATGAATGAAAGCAGCGGCAAAAGCGGCAGGCCGAGAATAGTGAAATAGTCGCCCTCGATCCGCTCGAACAGGTGAATGCCGACGCCCTCGAGCTGGTAACCGCCGACACTACTCATCGCAGCGGCTCCCGCCATATCGAGGTAAACATTGAGGAATCGGTCGGAAAAATCGCGCATGGTCAGCCGGGCGGTATCGACACAAGCAAATATCGCCTCTTGGTCGCGCACCAAAGCAAGCGCCGAATGAAGCTCATGCGTCCGGCCACGCAATGCCCGCAGCTGCTCGGCGGCTTCGCCACGATCGGCCGGTTTGCCAAAGCGCTTTGTGCCACGTGCCAAGGTCTGGTCGGCGCCAAGGATCAAGCGTCCCGGCAACGAGGCTGCCACCGCATCCGCTTTGGCGCGCGCCAATTTGCGAGCCACGGCGGTTGCGTCGCTAGCGCCGGATTTGGCCTCTATGGAGCGTTCATCGACCTGCGACGGCCTTATCTCGAAGCGCAAGCCCGCCGCTGCGAGGATTTTGCCGCGAATATCGCTTCTGGATGCGAGCACTAGCGGCTGGGGGGCGAGCCAGAGTGCCATGCTTTACGCCACCGGATGCCGGCGCCGCTCGCTCAACAACCGCATAACTGCGGCCGCAGTTTCCTCGATCGAGCGGCGAGTCACGTCGATCGTTGGCCAATTATGCTTGACGCACAGCCGACGCGAAAAGGAAACTTCCTCGGCTACTGCAGTCTTGTCGATATATTGATCGTCGTCACGATGGGCTTTGAGACCGAGCAACCGATTCTCACGGATCTGCACGATACGCTCAGGGCTGGCATAAAGTCCGACTACTAGCGGCCGGGTGAGTTTCTCTACAGCTGGCGCCAATTGCACGCCAGGGACCAGCGGCACATTGCCTGTCTTCACCCCTCGATTTGCGAGATAGATCGACGTCGGCGTTTTTGACGTGCGCGAAACCCCCACCAAAACGACGTCGGCGTCTTCAAGACCTTCGACATGTTGGCCATCGTCGTGCAACATGGTGAAATTGAGGGCGTCGATGCGCTGGAAATATTCTGCATTGAGCACGTGCTGAGCGCCGGCGCGATGAATCGTTTTAGCGCCGAGGTAAGACTGAAACAGCCGCAAGACTGGCCCCAGAATCGACATGCAGGGCAAGCCGAGTTCGCGGCACTTTTTCTCCAGGGACTGGATCAGATCCTCTTCGAGCAACGTATAGAGGACCAGGCCGGGCGACTCCGAGATTTCCGCCAATGCATGATCAAGCTGCTTCTTGGAGCGCACCATTGGATAGAGATGTTCCACCGGTGACACACCGGCGTATTGCGCTGCGGCGGCACGGGCAACCGTAATCAGAGTTTCACCCGTGGCGTCGGACACTAGGTGCAGGTGGAAATAACCGGTCTCAGGCATCTGTATAACGGCTAGACAGGGTGTGGATATTACGGGAGGAGGCCATGGCTTGACCTGACAAGCAAGCCACCATTGGTTATGGGTTCAACTTCCATCCACATCATTGCTGTTGGGAGACATATTGGACACTGATGAGTTGGAGTCACTGTAATGTGGATACTCGGCTGGGGACGAATGGGGATAGCTACGCAAAGGCCTTGCAAAGCCAGTACTTCTACTGTGGACGATGTAAAGCTGGATTAGGTCGGATTCTGAATCAGCTTCATTGATCCAGTGGACAGAGTGTTGATCGGCAGGCATGAGTCTAATCAACGCTCTAATAACCACTACAGATTCTTAAAAGATTTTTTAATGGAAGAAGCTGGATCAGTAAGTGTCATGGGGAAAAAGCTGTTACGGGTACTTGCAGGCAAGCATGAAACGGTGCCACCGATCTGGTTGATGCGACAGGCGGGACGCTACCTTCCGGAATATCGTGCGGTGCGGGACAAGGCAGGTGGCTTTCTTGATCTTTGTTTTAATTCTGAGCTGGCGGCTGAAGTGACTTTGCAGCCGGTGCGGCGCTTTGATTTTGATGCAGCGATTTTATTTTCAGATATTCTTGTGGTGCCGCTGGCGCTTGGACGAAAGGTTGATTTTGTGGTTGGCGAGGGTCCGAAACTCGAGCCGCTTGGGCATGCTTCTGGACTTGCAACGCTGCGAGAGACGGCTGATCACAACTTGCTGGCGGCGGTCTATGAAACGGTTCGTCGAGTAAAAAACGCGCTGGATGACAAAACTGCATTAATCGGGTTTTGCGGAGCGCCGTGGACCGTCGCAACTTATATGGTTGCGGGCCAGGCAACTTCGGACCAGGCACCTGCCCGTCTATTTGCTCATCAGGATCCGGATGGCTTTGGTCAGCTGATTGATCGGCTAGTGCAGGCCTCGATCGAGTACTTGGTCGGTCAACTCGAGGCTGGGGCGGAAGTTGTGCAGGTCTTCGATACCTGGGCTGGTGTATTGGGACCGGAGCAATTCGAACGGTGGTGCATCGCGCCGATGCAAAAAATTGTCGAGGGCGTGCGTGATCAGGTATCTGGTGCAAAGATCATTGGTTTTCCACGGGGTGCAGGCGCAATGGCGCTGCCTTATGTGGAAATGACGGGCGTGAGCGCGATTGGAATTGATTGGACTTTCGAGCGATCGATCGCGCGCGACACACTGCAATCACGCGTTCCTGTGCAGGGCAATGTCGACCCGCTGGCATTGCTGGCTGGTGGTGCAGCACTTGATCGTGAGGTGGACGACGTTATGAAGGAACTTGGCGATGGACCGCTGATCTTCAATCTCGGCCATGGCATCCTGCCGGAGACACCAATCGCCAACGTGGAGCGCATGCTCAAGCGCGTGCGCGGATGACCGCTGTGTACCTCTGGCTCAAAGCTCTGCACATCATAGCAGTCATCGCCTGGATGGCCGGCATGCTCTATTTGCCGAGATTGTTCGTCTACCACACGACCGCAAAGCCCGGTTCCGAGCTGTCGGAAACATTTAAAACCATGGAACGCCGGTTGCTCACCTTCATCATGTTGCCGGCAATGATCGTAACCTGGATCGTCGGTATCGTGCTGTTGCTGCAAGGCAAATGGCTTGGCGCTGGCTGGCTTCACGCCAAGTTGGTTGCTGTGGTCGCAATGACGATCCTCCACGGGCTATTTGCGCATTGGGTAAACGAATTTCGTTTCGACCGAAATCAGCATCCACAAAAATTCTATCGCATTGTCAATGAGATACCGACAGGGTTGCTGATTGTCATTGTCGTGCTGGCGGCCGTGAAACCATTCTAATTCATTCCCACACTGCGCAGACGCGGCCTAGCCTCTTGCGCGAAACGGCGGTGCAACTTATCTTGGCGATATCCCACCGAACGCAGGCGGATGCAGTCGCGTTCCGGCTCCCAGGATTTGGGCCGGTCGCAGCATCGGGTTCCGGGCTTCTTTCCCAACTTCCTCGTTACCCCAGACCTGCGATCTCTCTCTCCTAAGTCACACGGCGCAATTCTTTTCATATTCAAGACTTCGCCGGTAACGATCCCAAGGACGTAAACCCCCAATGCGGGAAATGAAACTCCAGGACCTTAAGTCCAAAACCCCTGCCGAACTCGTCGCCTTCGCTGAAGAGCATCAGGTCGAAAACGCCAGCACCATGCGCAAGCAGGAGCTGATGTTCGCGATCCTCAAACAACTCGCGACTCAGGAAGTCGACATCATCGGCGAAGGCGTCGTCGAAGTCCTTTCCGATGGATTCGGCTTTTTGCGCTCGCCGGAATCAAATTACCTGTCTGGACCCGATGATATCTACGTCTCGCCAAGCCAGATCCGCCGCTTCGGCCTGCGCACCGGCGACACCGTCGAAGGCCATATTCGCTCTCCGAAAGAAGGCGAGCGCTACTTCGCGCTGCTAAAGGTCAACACGATCAATTTCGAAGACCCCGAGAAGGCGCGCCACAAGGTCAATTTCGACAATCTGACGCCACTTTACCCCGACGAGCGGCTCAAGATGGAATACGAGGATCCGACAAAGAAGGATCTTTCCGCGCGTGTGATCGACATCGTCGCGCCGATCGGTAAAGGTCAACGTGCGCTGATCGTTTCTCCGCCGCGCACCGGCAAGACCGTGCTGCTGCAGAACATCGCGCACTCAATTACCGCCAATCATCCTGAGACTTACCTGATCGTGCTGCTGATCGACGAGCGGCCGGAAGAAGTCACCGACATGCAGCGCTCCGTGAAGGGCGAGGTGATTTCTTCAACCTTTGACGAGCCGGCATCACGCCACGTGCAAGTTGCTGAAATGGTGATAGAGAAAGCCAAACGGCTGGTCGAACACCAGCGCGACGTGGTGATCCTGCTCGACTCTATCACCCGCCTCGGCCGCGCCTACAACACCGTCGTCCCCTCCTCCGGCAAGGTGTTGACCGGCGGCGTTGACGCCAATGCGCTTCAGCGGCCAAAGCGCTTCTTCGGCGCCGCGCGCAATATCGAAGAAGGTGGCTCGCTCACCATCATCGCCACCGCGCTGATCGACACGGGCAGCCGCATGGACGAAGTGATTTTCGAAGAGTTCAAGGGCACCGGCAACTCGGAGCTCATCCTCGACCGCAAGGTAGCCGACAAGCGCACCTTCCCGGCAATCGACATCACCCGTTCCGGCACGCGCAAGGAAGAGCTGCTCACCGAGCCGGCTGTGCTCAAGAAGATGTACGTCCTGCGTCGCATCCTCAATCCGATGGGCACCATGGACGCCATCGACTTCTTGCTCGACAAGCTGCGTAATACGAAGAACAATGACGAATTCTTCGAGTCGATGAATACGTAAAACGGCAGTCTGGAAGTTGCAAAATTAAGCAAACAGCCGGTCGAAGTGGCAGAATTTCCTGTTCAGCGTGGATGCGCACCAGATCTTCATCGACGTGTTTGCACACCGCTCGTTCCATGCGCTAGCCAAGGAGAAGACCGGGCCTGCGCCGCTTTCGAGCTTCAAGTTGTTGCAGACGGATCCAAAACTGGTGCTGGCGCAGAGTGAGGAGATTAAGGCGCGCTACAGCAAGATTTTCGGGGTGTGAGTGGGGGATTAGCGCCGCCACCGGCGAGACACCAGATGAGTAAGTGCCGCGTAGTGCCAGCTATAAGGGGGTTATTTCCGCATCGCTGCGACGGCTTCCGTGATTGCGCCGGGACTACTCACCGGTAGTGAACACCGCTCACCAACACACACGAAGACCGCGCTCCCCGTTGTGGCCTTCAGCCTTTCCTGCGCGGGATGCGAGGCCGGCAAATCGGAGGTGTTTGCGGCGCGTAGCACGATGCGGTCGAGGTAAGGCAACTTCAATGCCGCGAGCGCGAAATGTTCGGCGGCGTTGCCAGTCGCTACGATCTCGGTCGCGCGCAGGCGCAGGTCGAGCGCGTTAAGCAATGCTACGTGTCCGAACAGATTGCGATCGACCGTCGACAATATGCTCTCGATAAGTCGGTCAGCCTTTACCCGCCACTTATCGTCGCCCGCCAGAACCGCAAGCCGCACCAGATTCTGTGCAGCGACTGCGTTGGGATTGGGCGTTGCATCATCCTGCGTCGAGTGCGGCCGCAACAGCAAGTCGCTGGCATCATCAGCGGAAAAATAATAGCTCCCGGTATTAGCATCGGTGTAATGCGCGTCGAAAGCGCTCTGCCAGCCGATGGCGCGTTCGACGTAGAAACGCTCACCGGTTGCCTCATAGAGCGCCAGCGCGGCGCGGATCATGGCGGCGAAATCCGATGCGAGGCCAGGGAACAGTAATTTCCCGTCCCGCCAGGAATGCCCCAGCCGGTCGCCTTTCGTCATCATTTGCGCGATGAAATCAAAGGCGCGCTTGGCCATTGCGAGCCAATCCGTTTCATCGAGGATGATCCCCGCATTGACCAGCGCCGCGATTATCAGGCCATTCCAGTCGGCCAGCACCTTGTCATCGAGGCCCGGTCGCACACGTCCGGCGCGTGCCTCCAGCAAGATCGCGCGCAAGCTCGAGAGCCATGCCTCATGGGCTTCGCTGCGCGGCACAGTCTTGAGCCGGTTGAGAATATTATGGCCCTCGAAGTTGCCTTCATCGGTAACGTCATAGTGCTGGGCGAAGAATTCGCCGGCTTCCGGGCCGATCAGCTCGACGATCTCGTTTTTCGACCAGACATAGAACTTGCCTTCTTCGCCTTCAGAATCGGCATCGAGCGAGGCACAAAAAGCCCGCTCGCCTGTGGTCATTTCGCGCTTGAGCCAGCCCACCGTCTCGCGGGCCCGCTGCGCGAACAGTGACTTGCCGCTGCGCTGCCAGGCGAGCGCCAGCAGCTCCAGCAATTGCGCGTTGTCGTAGAGCATCTTCTCGAAATGCGGCACCAACCATTTGTCGTCCACCGAATAGCGCGAGAAGCCACCACCGAGATGGTCGTAAATGCCGCCCTCGCACATTCGTTCGAGCGAATGCACGACCGTCTCGAAAAAGCGAGTATGGTTGGTACGCAAGCCGGCACGCCACAGCATTTCAAGAATTGCTGGTTGCGGAAACTTGGGCGCGCCGCGCAAGCCGCCATTGACCTGGTCGAACATATTGCCGACCTGCATGGCGGCGTCGTCGAGTTCCTTCAGCCCGATCGTGACCTTAGCCGCCGGCCGGGCCTTGTCGGCGAGTCGCGCCAACAACGCTGCACGGTTCTGTTCGATCCGATTTGGCTCCTCGCGAAAGAGTCGCGCCACCTCACGCAACACATCGACGAAGGCCGGCCGACCAAAGCGGGATTCTTTCGGGAAATACGTGCCGCCCCAAACAGGCTCGGCCCGCGGCGTGAGAAACATAGTTAGCGGCCAACCGCCCTGCTCGCCCAGCAAATGCAGGGCATTCATGTAGATCTGGTCGATGTCCGGCCGTTCCTCACGGTCGACTTTGATATTGACGAACAGTTCGTTCATCACCCGCGCCGTCGCTTCGTCTTCGAATGACTCGTGCGCCATCACGTGGCACCAATGGCACGCGGCGTAGCCGACCGAGAGCAGAATCGGCCGGTTTGAACGTCTTGCTTCGGCCAAGGCTTCCGGTCCCCAGATCCACCAGTCGACCGGATTGTGCTTATGCTGGAGGAGATATGGGCTGGTCGCCTGGGCCAGCCGATTTTCATATGCGGTGTTGGAACTGGACATCGGCGCAGCCTAGCGCGGATTGCGCAATCATCAGGGCAAAATCGCAAAGACGCGCGCCGGGAACCCAAGCCCTTTGTGCACTTTCGGCCAGGTTACGACGACCAGCGCACCTTTCGGGGGCACTTTGTCGAGATTAGCCATGACTTCGATTTGATAATGACCGTGCTGAAGGATGTAGGTTTCCGAATCCATTTTGTCGGTGGTGTCGGTGTCCATGGCCTCGTGGCCGGTTGCGACCGCGCCGCGCTGCTCGTACAGGAACTTGATCGTTTCGAATTCCCAGGCTGGGAACGGCGCGCGCTTGAAGCGCTCCGGATTGCTGTTCCAGTCCTTGTACATGTCGGTGCGTAGCGCGACGAACGAGCCTCGCGGGATGCGGCCGTATTTCTTCTCCCAGGCGCGCAGGTCGGCCACCGAGAACGCGTGATTTTGGTCTTTCGCCAAGTATGGCGTGTCGTCGAGAACGATCAACGGCAGGATCATCTGTTTGAGCGGGATCTTGTCCAAGGTGGCACCTTTCTCGTCGAAATGTGCCGGGGGATCGACGTGGGTGCCGTACTGCCCCACGATTTCATAGAACGTGGCGCGGAAACCGTCGTCCTTGATCGTGTAGGGCTTGTGCGTCTTCGGATCGGCAGCTGCGGTGAACTTCGCCTGCCCGAACCCGGACCATACCGGCGTGTCCGGGCCAAAACTGTGGGTCAGATCAACGAATTTCTTTGATGCAATCACGCGGTAGGCGTGGGCAAGATCGCTCTGCGCGTAGGCCAGCGTTCCCGAAGAGCCTGCAGATCCAAGCAATAGCAAAACGACGACAAAACGAAGCGTTATTGACATGTTGCCTATCTCGTCACGCCGCATCCGGATTTCGCCGCTCTTTGCATAACGCGCTTCTGGCAGTGTCACGATAGTTGCCCCACCCTCTGGCATCAGGCACCAACAATATGCAGCAGGTCGATCAAGTTAAGACAATTTCGCTAGCAGGGCCAATGTGCCAGTGGTTCTGCCGCGGCACTTGACCCCTGCCCTGTCTCGGGGCTTCCGTGCGCCGCGATGTCTGGACCAACGCGCGAGACCATCTATGCCCTTTCGTCCGGCAGCCCCCCGGCGGCGATTGCGGTAGTGCGAATTTCTGGTCCGCACGCAGGCGAAGCACTCAAGGCGCTTGCCGGCAAAATTCCTGCTCCACGAAAAGCTACTCTGGCGCGCCTGCGCGGGCGCGATGGCGCGATCATCGACCACGCGCTGGCGCTTTGGTTTCCGGCACCCCATAGCGAAACCGGCGAGGACGTCGCAGAGCTTCAGCTTCACGGCGGGCGCGCGGTGGTGGCAGCTGTGCTTGGCGCGCTATCGGAGCTTGCGGGCTTGCGTCCGGCGGAGGCTGGCGAGTTTACCCGTCGCGCTTTCGAGAACGGCAAGCTCGACCTCACGGCGGTGGAGGGCCTTGCTGACCTGGTGATGGCGGAGACGGAAGGCCAGCGCCGTCAGGCCTTCCGTCAGATGACCGGCGCGTTGGGCCATCGCGCGGAAAACTGGCGCGCGCGGCTGATCCAGGCGCTGGCGCTCGTTGAAGCGCGTATCGATTTTTCCGACGAGGCTGACGTGCCGCAGGATCTTGTGACGCCAGCGTTGAAAATCGCGCGCGCGCTCGAGGGCGAGATTGCATCTGCGCTCGCGGATGGTGGTCGTGGCGAGCGGCTGCGCGAGGGACTGGTGGTTGCCATTGCCGGTCCGCCGAATGCCGGCAAGTCCACGTTGGTCAACCGAATTGCGAAGCGCGAGGCAGCAATCGTCTCGCCTTATGCCGGCACGACCCGCGACGTAATCGAGGTTCACCTCGATCTCGGCGGGCTGCCCGTGACGCTGCTTGATACTGCAGGTATTCGCGAGACCAACGACCCCATTGAACTGGAAGGCGTGCGTCGCGCGCGCGCGCGTTCGGCGAGCGCTGATCTGGTACTGTGGGTTGTTGATGCGAGTGATCCGGCGTGCGAGCAGTTATTGCCCGAAACCGGAAGGAACCGCGCTGCCGCGCCGGCGTGGCTGATACACAATAAAATTGATTTGGTTCAAGGGGATCGAATAAGAAATGAACACCGACATCATATTATGGGAAAAACTGAATCAGGGTTGCAGGCCGATAAAGCCTCAAAAAACATAGCTAACAAACGCTTTATCGAAAAGAGTGAATTTCAATTCACAGATACTGAATTAGAGTTCGATATTTCGGCGGTTTCAGGTGAGGGCTTTGACCGGCTTTTGGGTGAGCTGGCCCGCTTCGCCAAAAGTTTTTTAGCTGGCGCAGAGCCAGTATTAGTGACCCGCGAGCGCCACAGGCAGGCGTTGGAGGATACCGTGGCCGCCTTGCGGCGGGCGGTGGTACACGATCTAGCTGACCGCGAGGATTTACTGGCCGAGGAGCTACGCATTGCCGTCCGCTCGCTTGGGCGCCTCACCGGCCGGGTGGATGTGGAGGACATCCTGGATGTGATTTTCCGTGATTTTTGCATTGGAAAATAGGCTGTGGGGTGCAGGGCCGGGCCATGAAGCTTGAACATCACTTTCCTTTCAACGTTACGAACCACCCCATCCTTCACAACGGGGCTTCGGATCGCGCATTATTTCCTCAATGTTTCACGTGAAACATTGAGGAAATAAAATCAATGTTTTTGACCCCTCCCCGCGCCTTCGCTAAAACGCGGCTTCTTCTGAGGTTTCAATGCTCAACCGATTCGATGTCGTGGTAATTGGCGGCGGCCATGCCGGCTGTGAAGCTGCGACTGCGGCCGCCCGTATGGGTGCCAAAACGGCCCTCATTACCCACCAGTTCACCACCATTGGTGCCATGTCCTGCAATCCAGCGATTGGCGGGCTCGGAAAAGGACATTTGGTACGTGAAATCGACGCTCTGGATGGTCTTATGGGCCGGATCGCTGACCTGGGTGGTATCCAATTTCGGGTCCTGAACCGCCGCAAAGGCCCAGCCGTCCGTGGCCCACGCGCCCAGGCTGACCGCAAGCTTTATGCGGCAGCGATGCAGGCCGCGATTCGCGCCACTCCAAATCTCCAAGTCATCGAAGCGGAGGCCGATGATCTCGTGATCGTGCGCGGTCGTGTTTGCGGTGTCAAATTCGCTGATGGTCGCAAAATTTCTGCCGGTGCCGTGGTGCTTACAACCGGTACGTTTCTGCGCGGCTTGATTCATGTTGGCCAAAAGCAAATTCCCGCCGGACGCGTCGGCGAAGCGCCGGCAATCGGACTTTCGCGCACGCTGGAAAATTTCGGCTTTGCTCTTGGCCGATTGAAAACCGGCACGCCGCCACGGCTCGACGGCCGCACAATCGATTGGTCCGCGCTTGAGATGCAGCCCGGCGACGATCCGCCAGAGCCGTTTTCAGTTTTGACAACGCATATTGAAAATCCGCAGATCAAATGCGGCATCACGCGCACCAACGAGGCAACGCACAAAATCATACGCGACAATGTGCATCGCTCACCGATGTACTCAGGACAAATCGTGAGTCGTGGTCCGCGTTACTGTCCGTCGATCGAAGACAAAATCGTGAAGTTCGGCGAGCGTGATGGGCATCAGATTTTTCTGGAGCCGGAAGGTCTCAAAGATCACACCGTCTATCCGAATGGGATTTCGACTTCGCTGCCGGAAGAGATTCAGCACGCGCTGGTCGCGACAATTTCCGGTTTGCAGAACGCGCGTTTCATTCGTCCCGGCTATGCGATCGAATACGACTATGTAGATCCGCGCGAGCTCGCGCCCACACTGCAAACAAAACGTTTGCGTGGATTGTTTTTAGCGGGTCAGATCAATGGCACCACAGGCTATGAAGAGGCTGCGGCACAAGGACTTCTTGCGGGTCTCAACGCGGCTTCTTTGGCAGGTGAGGGTAGTGAAATTGTTGTCGATCGTGCGCACGCGTATCTTGGTGTGATGATCGATGATCTCGTCACGCGCGGCGTCAGCGAGCCGTATCGCATGTTTACCTCGCGTGCCGAATATCGTTTGCAGTTGCGCGCCGATAATGCCGATCAACGTCTGACTGATATTGGAATTGCAATTGGCTGCGTGAGCATGGAACGCGCGCGCGCGCATCAAGAAAAATCTTCAGCGCTGAAAGATGCACGCGAATTTGCGAAAATGATTTCGATGACGCCGAAAGAAGCCGAGCGGCACGGGCTGTCGCTCAATAAAGACGGACAGCGTCGTACTGCGTTCGAGTTATTATCGTATCCGAACGTGACGATTTCCGATCTTGGGAAGATCTGGCCGCACTTCGGTGAACTCGCGCCGAAGATTGCCGAACAGATCGAAATCGATGCGAAGTACGATGTCTATCTTTCTCGCCAGGCCGCCGACATCGCGGCCTATCGGCGAGATGAAAGTTTCGAATTACCCGATGATTTCGATTACGCGGCACTGCCGGGATTGTCGAACGAGATGAAACAGAAATTGCAAACGCATCGTCCGCGCACGATTGGACATGCGAGCCGTATCGATGGTGTCACTCCGGTAGCATTGACGTTGCTGGTAGCGCACGTTCGGCGTGGCAAAAAAATTTCCGCGAAGACTGCGTGAGCAAAAGCGGGCAGGGGACTTTCGATCTCGATGCCGACAAAGCGCGTGCGCTCACTCTCTTTCCTGTTTCACGTGAAACGGAGACGCAGCTCGACACCTACGTACAGGTATTTTTGCTCTGGCAGAGCAAACTCAATCTCGTTGCATCATCAACGCTTCACGAGCTGTGGACTCGGCACATCGCCGATTCGCTTCAGCTCTTGCCTCTGGTGCCCGAGGCCCGTGTCTGGGTCGACTTCGGATCTGGCGGCGGCTTTCCCGGGATACCGATTGCCTGTGCACTCGCGGGTCAGCCCGGCGCTAAAGTGCATCTTATTGAAAGTAATGGAAAAAAGGCAGCTTTCTTGCGTGAAGCGGTGCGAGCGACAGGGGCGCCTGCGGTGGTCCACCAGGAACGCGCGGAGAAATTTGGGGAAAGCTGTGCAGAAACCGTGCATGCAGTGACGGCCCGTGCCTTAGCCCCATTAAAAGTCCTATGCGATCAGGCGGTTCCTTTGATCAGCCGCGGTGCGGTGGGTTTGTTTCTCAAGGGTCAAGATATAGATGCCGAATTGACCGATGCCGCTAAATATTGGAGACTTGAGGCCTCAAAAGTGTCCAGCAAGACCAGTCCCGAGAGTTCAATCGTCGTTATCCGCAGTCTTAAGCCGCTCCGGAGCGCTTAAGACCCGGATTTCAAGGACAATTTCGACGGCTACCGCCTCGCCGCCGACCCAACCGATGGACTGCCGACTATGACCAACACCTCGGCCCCCGACCAATCTGCCAACCCTCAGGTCGTACCCTTTGGTAAGCCGGTTGAGAGGCCGGACGCTGTCCGCCCGCGGGTGCTGGCGATCGCCAACCAGAAGGGTGGGGTCGGCAAGACCACGACTGCAATCAATCTTGGCACTGCGCTCGCCGCCATCGGCGAGCATGTGCTGATCGTTGATCTCGATCCGCAAGGAAACGCGTCGACCGGCCTCGGCATCGAACGCAAATCGCGCCGGACATCGACCTATGACGTGCTCACCGGCGCGGCGCCGATGCGCGATTCCGTTCTGCAGACCGCCGTGCCGCAACTCTACATCGCACCATCGACGCTCGATCTATCCGGCCTTGAGCTTGAGATCGGTCAACAGCGCGACCGCGCGTTCCGTCTGCGCAACGCACTACGTCAACTCAACAGCGGTACGCGCACTTATGATTTTACATACGTGCTCGTCGACTGTCCGCCGTCGCTCAATCTGCTGACGGTGAATGCGATGGCGGCGGCGGATTCAATTCTCGTTCCGCTGCAATGTGAGTTCTTTGCGCTCGAAGGTTTGTCGCAACTTTTGAAAACTGTCGAGCAAGTCAAGACCACGCTCAATCCGACATTGTCGATCCACGGCATCGTGCTGACGATGTACGACTCACGCAACAATCTCTCCAACCAGGTGGTTGCGGATGTGCGTCAGTTCATGGGCAGCAAAGTTTACGAGACGATAATCCCGCGCAATGTGCGCATCTCTGAAGCGCCGTCATACGGCAAGCCGGTATTGGTCTACGATCTCAAATGCGTCGGTAGCGAAGCTTATCTGCGGCTGGCCACCGAAATCATCCAGCGCGAGAAAGCATTGAAAGCAGGGTAAAACCTACGTGTTTTAGTTAGCCGGCGGCGATAGGCAGAGAATACGGATAAGGGATAGCGTGGCACGGAGTTCAGGAGCGGCTATGGCGGATCACTCGCGATTGGGGCGCGGCCTGGCTGCGCTAATCGGCGATGTTGGCGAGGAAACCTCTGTCGCCGACAGCGGCCGCAAGCCGCGTCGCGCACCCATTGAAAACCTACGCCCTAATCCACGCAATCCGCGGCGGCTATTCACGGACGCCGAACTCGCCGAACTTGCTGACTCAATTCGCGAACGCGGCATTATTCAGCCGATTGTTGTGCGTGCGCTGCAAGGTGACAATTTTGAAATTATCGCCGGCGAGCGGCGGTGGCGCGCGGCACAACGAGCCGGCTTGCACGATGTACCGATCGCAATCGTAGAAGCCAACGACGCGCAGTCGCTCGAATATGCCATCATCGAAAATGTGCAGCGCACCGATCTCAATCCGATCGAGGAAGCGAGCGGCTATCACGCGCTGATGGACGATTTTAACCGCACACAGGATGAGGTCGCACAGATCGTCGGCAAAAGCCGGCCGCATGTTGCGAATACGGTTCGATTGCTCAAACTATCGGAGCCCGTGAAGCAACTAGTGCGCTCGGGAAAAATTTCGGCCGGCCACGCGCGTCTATTACTGGGTCAGCCTAACGCCGAACAAATTGCGCAGGAAATTATCGACAAGGGTTTGAGTGTGCGTCAGCTCGAAGCGGATATGCGCAAGGACGGGGCCGCGCAGGCACGCGGCGTAGCGCGCGAGGCGAGAGGGCAATCCAGCGCAGCGAAAGACGCCGACACGCGTGCGCTGGAAAAACGGCTATCCGATGCACTCGGACTTGAGGTCAGCGTCGATCACCGCGGTGAAGGCGGTACGCTACGCATCAAATATCGGGATTTGGACCAGCTCGACGCCGTGTTGGGGAAACTGGGCGGCTAGTAGCCAGCGCCTTGCCGATACTGCGACGCTGCATTCCATTTGGCCCAATAATTATCTGACTACACGCTTTATTCCACCTGTTCCACTGGCTGCTTTACGAAGATTGCCCATACGCAGCGAAAAAATTGATCAAAATCAAAGTCCCTTCAATTTCGACCGGTTAAGCACCACAATAAGGTTGTTGGTAGGTACGACATCAGGAGGATGTGATGTCGAAGCTTTCGCGCGTCGGAACCTTTGCGATTTTTTCACTTTTTGCGGTTGGGGTCACGGTCGGGATCACCGAAGCGCAAATTCATGGCCGCGGCGGTGGTGGCGGTGTCCGCGCGGGAAGCGGCGGGGCGCATATCGGAGGCGGTGGCTTCCGCGGCGGTAGTATCGGAGGTGGCGGCGCCGGAATCCGTGGCGGAATTGCAGGTGGCAGTTTCCGGGGTGCGCCCGGTGGTGCCGGTGGCTTTTCCCGCAGTGCAATTGGGCGCGGCTACGCGCCGATGGGACGGACATACTCAGGATTTCGCTCGTCACCGCGATCCTACTCAGGATTTGCCGCTCGAGATTTCAGCCGGATGACTGGTGTCAGCCTGAGAGGGTTCAGGCAGTACACGGGCCGGGGTTCGACCGGGAACGGACGCATGGCTCTCCGCAGCGGCCAGTTGGGTTCAAAATCCCTCGCGAATCGAAGCAATTTGCACGATCAAAATTTGGTTACCGGCTCGGTGCGCGGCGCTGGCCGTGCATCGGTTCTCCGCAACAATGCCTTCGCGTCATATGCTTCGCGTCACGGCAGGGCTGGGGTGCTGAGGCAAGCGAGTTTTCATGGTGGCTTCGCGGGCAAACATGGGGGGCAGCATTGGGGGCATGGCGGATGGCATTGGAACCATTATCATCCGATCATTGCGATTGGCTGGGTCGGTTCCGTGTTCTGGCCATACGCTTATTGGGATTTTCTCGACTACACATTCTGGCCTTACGCATTTGATGCGTTCTGGCCGTATGCTTACGACGACCTCTATGTAGGCGTTTTCGGACCTTACGCTTACGAAGGCCCAGCTTACGCCAATGTTCCTTCATCCAGCCGGCGTGCTCGACGAGCACGCAATCAGTCTACGACTGTGGCCGTCGTTTGCAACCAACAGGCGCCCGCACTGACCGATTGGCCGATCGAACAAATCGCGCAGACAGTGCAACCCACTGAAGCTCAGCAGTCTGTCCTGAACGATCTAAAGGACGCCACCGGCAAGGCAGTGACGGCGTTGCAAGCCGGATGTCCTGACGATCTGCCCAGCACACCTACCGGCCGACTCACGGCGATGCACAAGCGAATCGCGACCATGTTGCTGGCGCTCAGTATCGTGCAGCCTCCGCTGCAACAATTTTATGATTCTCTTACTGATGAGCAGAAGGGCCGCTTCAACGCGGTCAGCGCAGATGACCAAACTGCAAGCATCAAGCGTGGAGACCAGGCACCTGATCTCTCGCAAGTATGCGGAGCCGAGGCTCTGAAAGCCGCCAGCGTTCCAACCGATCGCATAGCGCAGGCCATCAATCCAACCGACGCCCAGCGTAGTGCACTCGATGGTCTTAACGAAGCCACACGGAAAGCAGGCGACTTTCTCAAGGCAAATTGCCCAGCGGCGGAACAAAGCCTGACACCTCCCGGACGCATCGCGGTCATGGAGCAGCGCCTCAAAACAATGCTGGACGCCATCAAGCTCGTGCAGCCCGCGCTGGAGAGTTTTTATGGGTCGCTGACAGATGAGCAGAAAGCCCGCTTCAATCTGCTTGGCTCTCAGCAGAGCTGAAGAACGCTCGCATCGTCGCACGCCAATCGAGCTCTGCGGTTGAATTGAGGAGGCCGCCTATGGCCAATGATACGTTGAAGGCGAAACGAATCCTACACATAAAGATTAGAACGCCATCAGCGGATGCAACGACGCTCCTCACGACGATGATGAAAAATGCACTGCCCTTGTACAAGACTTTCGGTGACGCGCAGGTTCGTCTACTGCGAAATGCAGATAATCAGACCCAGTTTCTTCAAGTAATCGAGTACGAAACGGATCGAACACTTGAACTCAATCGGCAAAAGCTGGCCAGCGATCCGATGATGCATAATTACTTGCAAGCCTGGCGTACGCTGTTTCCTGGGGCGATTGAGGTCGACGTGTATGAGGACGTAACTAAGAATGTGTAGCGTTTATTGACGAACGCCCACCGAGGGACATCATGAGCGATACCATCCAAAACAGTTCATATCCCGCGTTGTCAGGCGTCGATGGCATGGCCGCTAGCAATTCCGATGTCATCCTGTTGATTGGTCGTATTCTCCTTGGCTGGATATTCGTGCGCAGCGGCTATGGAAAAATCTTCGATATTCCCGTCTATGCCACTACGTTTCCGGCGCGTGGATTGCCGACTTTTCTGGCCTATATTGCTGTCCCGGCGGAATTTTTCGGCGGCATCGCTTTGATCCTCGGACTTGCGACCCGCTACGTGGTGCTGGAGATGGTTAGATTTATGCTGGTGGCAACTTTTAGCTCCCACCGATACTGGGAATTCAGCGATGCGGCAGTGCGGCGCGCTCAGGACTCGAGTTTCTACAAGAACATCGCGATGCTAGGCGGACTCTTGTTCCTGTTTGTCGGCAGTCCGGGACGTTTCAGCATCGACGCCTGGCTGCGCAAGCGGCGCTAGGCGCGCGGGAGGAGATTGTTGGCCGTTTAGATCCCGGCATTGAGCTCATCCCAAAACCATTGACCGAACGCGTCCTCGCACGAAAAATCCGCCAGGTCCTCGACAGTCGTTCAAGAAATCAATAGTCGAGGCTGCTGCCCGCAACATCGTATGTCAGTGCCGGTTCTGCTGCTGTTTTTGTTTGAATAGCGCATCGAGTGTGAAAGCGTTGGGACAAAACTCGTGAAAATGCCTGGCGGCGGTACCGTCCGCCAGTGCGTGTTCGCAACGTCCTTTCTGGCTACAGACGATGCACAATCGTTGGAGATCGCGCATAACGGCGGGATCGGTCTTGGCCAAGGACCGCGGATCGACACCTAACGCAACCAGCATTTTCTCCAGCAGATCGGCGGCGCCGGGCCCTTTGGCGGCAAGTCCGCGAAGTTCGCCGGGCGGCACGCCCAAATCCTTCGCGATCTGCATTACGTCCTCCGGACTACATTGTCTGAATTCATTATTCAGGCTGCTCACATCACGATATTTGTTAATCCAGCCGGCAATAGCATCCAGAACGAATTCGACCGTTGGATAGTGAGACTGATGAACTTCACGGTCGGGCATGGCGCCCTCCATCGCGAAAATTGATGGGTGTTTTTCTCGCACAGGCTGCAGAAAACCGCGTTGCGTTAGATCAAAGTTCTGTTTGGCCCGACTTTGCACAGCCCTTCGCGCCGATTCCGGCTCCTAGATCTACTCCGTTTCCGAAGTCGCCGGAGGCTCCAATTTATTCCTCAGTCGGTCGGTGCCTTTGATGGTATCTACCACCGTGCGATAGGCGTTAGAGACTTTGTCGCCGAGGGTTCGCGGCCGCCGTCTACGGAGGTTTCGTTTTTTCGCCTGGGCCCGAGACTTCTTCCTGGTCACGGTTCTGGATTTTTTCTTCCGCTTGCCAGCGGATGACTTGCTCCGAGCCATCGGCGATTCCCTCACGATAATTGCCCGTGCAAGCATAAAGCGAAGGCGTGCCGACCGAAAGGGCGGGTCCCCACGTTTTGTGCAGCCGGCTGCCTTCTTTGTTTTCTCCGCTGGATCGAGACCTGTCCTAACTGCTAAGCACGGCCAACAATCAGGGAGGAGCAAAAGTGCCCGCGTTACTACAAGGCGAATTGCAGCCGACGATTTACCGTTTCAAGCTTAGCGGGTTCGAGGTCGCTACTGTTCTGGATGCCAAAGCGATCCGCGAGGGATTGCATCCGCACTATGGCGCCAATGCCTCGGCTGACGAGGTGCAGGGGCTTGCCCGCGCTAATAATATTGATACCCAGCGGTTCGAGCATCCCAATATTCCGACAGCTGTGAACACCGGCAAGCAGCTGGTGCTGTTCGACACCGGCAATGGCGCGCTTCCGCGTGAATATGAGCAGCTCAGCAAGCGACTTCCACCTGGACAAACGGCCGCGCGGCTCGCGGCTGCGGGCTACAAGCCGGAGGATATCGACGTCATTGTCATCACGCATGGACATCCCGATCACATCGGCGGTCTGGTCGAAGGCGGGAGGCCGGTGTTTGCAAACGCACGTTACGTATTCGGCGCTGACGAATTCGATTTCTGGAAGCGCGGCGAGAACGTGCGAGAAGCGCGCAAGTTCAATCGTGAGCTGTTCATGAAAATCTGCGTGCCGTTGGCCGATCGTTCGACATTCATCAAGCCGGGTGATCAGGTCGTGCCCGGCATCACCGCGGTCGACGCTGCCGGGCATTCGCCCGGTCTGCTGGCATTCCATATCGAGAGTGACGGCAAGCGTTTCATGATCACCGCTGATACCTGCACTCAATATGTAATGGCCGTGCAGCGCCCGGAATGGTATTTCGAGATGGACGACGATAAGGACAAAGCGGTCACGACGCGCAAGCGCATTCTCGACATGCTTGCGACCGACAAGCTCTTCGTGTCTGGTTTTCACATGCCGTTCCCCGGTATCGGCTACGTAGAGAAAGGGCAAAGCGGCTACCGTTGGGTGCCGCATAGCTATCAATTAAATCTGTAAGGCTGCTTGCGTCGCGCAGCGACATTATCTGTCCCCGCTGAAAGTCGCCGGGGTTCTTTTTTGGGTTGGGTTTGCCCTTGTCGCAACGGCCGATGCGTTCTTCGACCGCCTGTGCAGTCTTATTGTCGAAGGCAATGTAGTGGCAAAGTTTGCCGTCGCGCAGCGTGGCGCAAGGTGGCCAGTCCGCCCATCGGCTGTTAGCCTGCATTTTCCCGAGGCCGTCTGTTAGCTAATTGAGGTATTGCTTTCACCTCAAAATGCTTAACGAAAAAAACATTAATCAATTCTAAATGGCCGCATAGGTAGCTCGATTTAAGAAGGGCCGCGCCGGCGATCTCTAACCTTTCTTGCGGGCATTCGCTGCAAGGGATAGCAGAATGCGCTGCGCAATTGCTTCCGCTAACCGCGCGTTGCGTCGCATTTCGAGCGACGCTTCGGCCAGTTGCTCCATAGCGCGCAGCAGGCGCGGCGGCGACCATATACGCAGCGCCTCGCTAATCTGACGTTCGCGCGTGAAATGCACCGGCGGCACCGAACGCTTCATGGCCAATTCAATAGAATCGCCGCTTTCGATCGCCAGCCAAATCTTGTGCAAATTAGCAACCTGGCGGATTGATGCTGAGACGATTGCAGCTGGAGACGAACCACTCGCACGTGCCTTGTTAAATTCGCTGTCGACTTCGGCGGTTTGCCCGGAGAAAACCGCGTCGATGACTCCATCGAGCGCTACCTGCGAGGCGTCTGCCACAACTGCTATGACGTCGGCGAGTTCAATGTTTTTTTGCCCTTGTGCATAAAGAATAAGTTTTCGGATCTCACTACGCGAAGCCAGTCGGTCCCCTCCGAGCAATGCCAGCAGCGTGGCCCGCGCATCCGGTGCGATTGCGAGATTGGCTGCCCGCATTTCGTCGTCGATCAGCTGGACGAGCGCGCGTTCGTTATCGACGTAACAGGGCAGAGCGGCAGCAACTTTCGCTTTCTCACAGAGCGCCCGCAGCGGCGCACTTTTGCTAAGATTGCCGGCTTCAATGATGACACGGCATTCGCTTGAAGGAGCGGCGATAACGGTCTCGACCGCGGAGGCAATATTACGCGCGCCCGTCTTCACTAGAACGGCACGCCGGCCACCGAACAGCGGTACCGTATGCGCTTCCTCCACGAGCCGCGCTGGATTGCCCGCCAACGCATCGCCTTCGATGCGCGCAAGTGCGAATGGGTCGTTGGGGTCATCAACCGAAGCACGTATCAGCGCGTCCACGCGCTCGCGCACCAGACCGGCGTCGGGCCCGAATACCAGTACGATGGGCTGGGCAGGGTCCGGCTTGGCAATAAAACGGTCAACGTCGGAGGCCTTGATAGCGGTCATAAACAAAACTCGTGTCCCGAGCCCAGTGCATGGCTACACGCCGCACCGCGTCCAGGACACCGGTCCCTTAACTACCCGCGACGAAATACGAAGAGAGCCGCGAGCGGATATTTTCGGCGATCACTTTGGCGGCTCGGTTCTCGGCGTCACGCAGCCCGCGGTCGCCGGCGAAGCGCTGCTCCTGGCCGGGAATGTTGTAGGACACGCGCGAGAAAGTTTGACCTTTCACCACAGTCTTTCCGGTGGCGAGCTCGGTCAAAGTGTAGGTTGCGTCGATGCCGTAATTATTGACGTCCGGCCGGGCGGTATTAATGTCAACGATCACCTGCAGCTGCGTAGCAGTTAGCTTAACGTCCAGGCGATGAGTAGGCGAGATGCCGCCGTTGCCGCCGGTGAGGTCGTAGATCAACTCGTTGCGCACCCCAACGGTGACGCGTGAAAGTCTACTTCCGCCCGGGGCATCGATCGGAGCGACCTCAACCGCACTCAGTTGGCTGGCCAGACCGGCGCTGCCGGTAGGCGTCGGACGGTCTGCATAGAGCGGCTGAAAGCAGCCGGCGGTAAAGCCGGCCAGCGCCAAAGCGCCGAAAAACCTGGCGAAGCACATCATATCAGACCACGACATTGACGATCCTTTGGGGGACGACAATGACCTTTTTCGGGCTTTTGCCCTCCAGCGCCTTTTTTACCGCATCGAGGGAGAGAACGGCAGCCTCAATGTCGGATTTTTCCGCATTACGAGCGATGGTTACGTCGGCGCGCTTCTTGCCGTTGATCTGAACGGGCAGGGTGATCGTGCTTTCTACTAAAAGCTCAGTCTCGACCTTCGGCCAGTTTTCAATGGCGACAAGGGTTTTATGCCCAAGCGCCGCCCAGCACTCCTCAGCGAGGTGTGGCATCATGGGGTGGAATAGCCGTACCAGGATGTCACCAGCTTCACGCAATGCCCACCCGAGGCCGCCGGTCGGTGACTTTTCGCGTTGGCCGATGGCGTCTCCGAGCGCATTGGCGAGTTCGTATATGTGGGCGACGCAGCGGTTGAAGCGAAGTTTATCGATATCGTCGGAAACATGGGCGAGCGCGCGATGAGCTGCCTTCCGCACAGTCAGGGCTTGCTCGCCAAATACGGCCGGCCGAGTTGTCGGCGCCTTGATTCCCGCGATTTCGCCGACAAGCCGCCACAACCGCTGCACAAAACGCCAGGCACCCTGCACGCCTTCCTCGGTCCAGATCACGTCGCGCTCGGGTGGGGAATCCGAAAGCATGAACCAGCGCGCGGTATCTGCTCCGTAGGCGGCGATGATGTCGTCGGGGTCGACTGTGTTCTTTTTTGACTTTGACATTTTTTCAATCGAACCGATCTCGATCGGCTCGCCGGTCGAAGCGAGCATTGCGCGCCGTGCGTCGCCCGTACCTTCGATCTTGACGCTGGCTGGCTCGATCCAGTCGCCGTTCCTGGCGCGATAGGTCTCATGCACCACCATGCCTTGCGTGAAGAGCCCCGCGAATGGCTCATCTATGTCGGCGTGTCTGGTCTTGTGCATGGCGCGGGTGAAGAAACGCGAATAGAGCAGATGCAAAATCGCGTGTTCAATTCCGCCGATGTATTGGTCGACCGGCAGCCATTCGTTCACCATTTTGCGATCAGTGGGCGCGGTCTTGATCCACGGATCAGTGAAGCGCGCGAAGTACCAGGACGAGTCGACAAAGGTATCCATCGTGTCGGTCTCGCGACGCGCCTTTCCACAGCACTTCGGACATTTCACGTTCTTCCATGTCGGATGGCGGTCGAGCGGATTGCCTGGTTTGTCGAAACTTACATCTTCCGGCAATGTCACTGGCAGGTCCTTTTCCGGGACCGGCACCAAGCCGCATTTGTCGCAGTGGATGATCGGGATCGGACAGCCCCAGTAGCGCTGGCGTGAAATGCCCCAGTCACGCAAGCGATAATTCACCTGTCGTTGTGCGACGGGATTGTTGCCGCGCGCTTCCTTCTCCAGTCGCCTGGTGACTTCTTCCTTGGCTTCCTCGATGCTCATGCCATCGAGGAAACGCGAATTGATCATGCGGCCTTCGCCGTCATAGGCGACGTCGGTGATAACGAAAGTCTTTGGGTCGTGATTGGGCGGGCAAACCACCGGTGTGTTGCCGAGCCCATATTTGTTGACAAAATCGAGGTCGCGCTGGTCGTGCGCCGGACAGCCGAAAATAGCACCGGTGCCGTAGTCCATCAAAATGAAATTGGTCACATAGACCGGTAGCTTCCAGGTTGCGTCGAACGGGTGCACCGCTTTGATGCTGGTGTCGAAGCCGAGTTTTTCAGCCGTATCGATTTCTGCTTGCGCAGTGCCCATGTGGTGGCACCGCTCGATGAATGCCGCAAGCTTCGGATTCTTCGCCGCCGCGGACTGTGCCAGGGGATGGTCAGGCGACAGCGCCATGAACTTTGCGCCAAATAAAGTGTCCGGCCGCGTGGTGAAAATTTCCAGTTCGCTTTCCTTGTTGGGCACCGTCGCCGGATCGAGCGCGAAGCGTAGCAACAGACCTTCCGAGCGCCCTATCCAATTTTTCTGCATCAGTCGAACTTTGTCCGGCCAGCGTTCGAGCGTGTCGAGCGCCTTCAAAAGATCTTCTGAATAGTCGCTGATCTTGAAAAACCACTGCGTCAGCTCGCGTTGCTCGACGACGGCGCCAGAGCGCCAGCCGCGGCCGTCGATCACCTGCTCGTTGGCGAGCACGGTCTGATCGACCGGGTCCCAGTTTACTTTCGACTGCTTGCGCTCAACCAGCCCCGCTTTGAGAAAGTCGATAAACAGTTTTTGCTGATGCTTGTAATATGCAGGGTCGCAAGTCGCGATCTCGCGCGCCCAGTC
>JBARNC010000197.1:0-2580 GCA_049802775.1 Pseudolabrys sp.
CTAAAAGATTGGCCGCGCCTTGACGCTTCGGCTCATTGATTACGGTGCACGCGAGATGTCTGCGCCGATCTGGCGCGCGATGCAGATCATCATCGGTAACTGACCGAGCGCGAAGTTATCTCGAAAGCCAAGGCCGCTGCCGAGCTTGTCCGGCTTGGTCTGGAGGAACACGCCCGACGCGAGAAACGCCAGCGCGCGGAATGGGGCGAAAGCCTACACACGCTCCCGCCCCATGACGGCGACGGCGTGCGGCTAAAAATCCCGTTGGATGAAAGCGAAGTGGCGATGGTCAAAAAGTTGGCCGCACAAGAATTCGAAACGGTTCCGTTGATATTAAATCGGCTTTTGATTTTCGGTTGCGGGCAGTACGCCACGAACAATCGAGTCTACTGGCCCGATACGCGGAAATAAAGAGCACCGCCGCCGCAAGCCGCATGTATGGACGCCCAGTGACACAAACTGAACGGCTCAATATGCGCTTGCCGCCCGACCTAAAACGGCGGCTAGATCGCCTCGCCGTTACACGCGACTTTGAAGTGCGGCCGTTGTCGATTGTCGCACGCAATGCGCTGGAATGCGGATTGGAAGTCCTCGAAGCTCGGCGCGCCGAACTCGACTCCGAATAAAACGATCTCACGGGTCAAGTTCGCTCAAGGTAGGCAGCGGTCTTATGGTCAAAATGCCGACCCGGTTGTTTCGCTATCTCAAAAACGTGAACGCTAACCCGCGGTATAAAAGCCGGCATTTGCGCGGCGCCATTTGTCATCGCATCGCCGGGAGGTAGCGGATTTTATTGTCGGGTCGATCGCCAGCCTACAATCAATCCTACAAACTCTGAGAGCAAAACGCGTGTGAACCTTCGAATTGCGATGTCCACTTTACCCCCAATAGCGGACATTCGCAGACGCAGTCGAAATGTCTGCCTTATGCCAAAAGCGGACATTAGGCCGGCTGCATTGTGCGGCGAGACAGAGTTGATCTTTCGGCTTCACAGGCCCGCCATTAAAGCGGCATAATATTGTATGGGACACCTTCGGGGGCCAAACGAGGATTATTCCCATGAATACCGCAAAAGCTTCCGGAGCTCGGACTGAACCCCGCCTTGCCACGCCGACTGATCTCGGCGCCAACGCCACCAAGGATATCGCCGGCGCGCTCAACGCGCTGCTGGCCGATACTTTCGCGCTCTACCTGAAAACCAAGAACTTCCACTGGCACGTCAGCGGCCCGCATTTCCGCGACTACCACCTATTGCTCGACGAGCAAGCCGAACAGATCTTCGCTATCACCGACGTGATCGCCGAACGGGTGCGGAAAATCGGCGCTCCCACGCTGCGTTCGGTCGGTGACATTGCTCGCCACCAGCGTATCGCCGACAACGACGCGCCCTATGTCGATCCGGACGATATGCTGGCGGAGCTGCGCGACGATAACCAGCGCTTCGTTGCCGCCATGCGCGAGGCGCACGACGTCTGCGACGAACATAACGACGTAGCCACTACGAGCCTGCTGGAAAACTTTATCGACGAGGCCGAGAGACGCATCTGGTTTCTATACGAAGCCAGCCGCCGTGGCGATCCAACCGGGCATTGATCTCAGAGCGTCCCAAAACGGACATTGGGTGCCATAACGGCGGCTATCAGCGCCCGGCCGCGATGAAGTGCGTAACCTTAGGGGCTCCTTCGACGTGATATCGGTGAACCGCGCTTTGCAAGATACGATCGGCTTTGGTCACACGTTGGTGCTGACGCAGATGCTCGAGCCATGATTCAACGAGGAACGTTTCAAGAAATCGACCTTCTTCAGCGGAGTCTTCGAATACTCCCCACGCATAGGCACCATCACGACGGCGCTCATGAGCTAGCTTTTCGAGCGCAGCCAGAAACGCTTTACGGTCCCCTCGCTGGATCCGATATTCTACAGTCACCAGTACGGGCCCTCGATCGACCTCCACCTCGTGGGTGATAACCGGCGCCGGCCAATGCATGGATGGCGTGAGGTCAATGCCTGCAGCCGTTTGCAGCTTCCAGCGCCGAGTCAAAGGAATTGCGATAAGCGCGCCCGCTGCGGCGATAAAGTGCGCGTCAGGCAGGCCGAGCATTCCCGCAACTTGTCCCCAGACGGCGCTCCCAAGAGCCATGGCTCCGAAAAAAACGGTCACGAACATTGAAAGCCCGCGCCCTCGGACCCAGTCCGGCAGAGCGACCTGCGCTGATACGTTGAGACTTGCGAGGACAGCAATCCACGAAACGCCGGCAAGGACGCTCGCTGCAAGACCCATGACGGGTTCGCGGGCGAGGCCAAATAGTACGAGCGTAGCCGCAGTGCCTGCCGTACCCGCCGCGACCACCCGATCAGGTCCAAACTTCGCTTTCAGCCAGGGCAGCGCAAAGGCGCCACCGACTGCCCCCGCCCCGATTGCCCCCAGCAGAATGCCGTACAGTTCAGGACCGCCAGAAATCTGGCTCCGCGCGACGAGCGGGAGGAGCGCCCAATAGGCGCTGGCGAACAGGAAGAAAGCAACCGCTCGCACAAGCGTTGCGCGTAAGTGTGGATTGTGGCGCGCGTGGCGAAACCCGG
>JBARNC010000198.1:0-4949 GCA_049802775.1 Pseudolabrys sp.
ATGCTATATCTGCATGGCTGGGGCCCGGGTTGGCCGGAACAGGCATGTCTGTGCGAAAATGACCCGCTCGGAACCCCGCGATACAGCAAAAACTCGGCCGGTTCGCCTCGACAATTTGCCTATCCCAGGACGCGGGTTTTTGCGGCGCGCGGTTGCTACCAAGCCAAGTCTCCAATAGCCGAAGCCGAAGTAGGCGAGCAGCATGACGGCCATCGACTTCAGCAGCTTCGTCGATCAGCTCGCCACCGCATCAGGCGACACCATCCTGCCTTTCTTTCGTACGGCGCTGACGGTCGAAAACAAGAAAGTCGGGGGATTTGATCCTGTCACTGCAGCAGATCGAGCGGCGGAGCAGACCATGCGCGCGCTCATCCGCAAGCAGTTTCCTGATCACGGAATCCTGGGCGAGGAATACGGCTCAGAACGCACCGACGCCGAATATGTGTGGGTGCTCGACCCAATCGATGGCACCAAGTCGTTCATTTCCGGCATGCTAGCCTGGGGCACGCTGATCGGCCTGATGCGTTTTGGCGAGCCGGTGTTCGGTATGATGCACCAGCCATTCACGCGCGAGCGCTTTTCCGGGGACGGCGGCGCCGCAAGCTATCGAGGCCCGGCCGGCAACCGCGATTTACATGTGCGAGAATGCACGAGCATCGACAACGCGCTGATGTTCACGACAAGCCCGCTGCTGATGAATCGCGACGACCGAGCGACCTTCGGGAGGCTGGAGGACAAGGTCAAGCTCTCGCGCTATGGCGGCGATTGCTACGCCTATTGCATGTTGGCGGCGGGACTGATCGATCTGATCATTGAAACCGAGATCAAGTCCTACGATATTGTCGCAATCATACCAGTCGTCGCTGGTGCCGGAGGCATCGTCACGACGTGGGAGAATGGCTCGGCGCAGGGCGGCGGCCGCATCATTGTTGCGGGTGACAAACGCGTGCATGTGGCGGCATTGGAAATACTCGCGAAGAAATAACACGGCTCAATCAAAACCGCGGCGTGCCGGGCACGAAAGCATCGAAAGCCGCCCAGAATTGCGCGCGATAGTGGTCTTGTTCCTGGAGGATCTCATGTTTGGCGCCGGCGAGGATAAGATGGCGGCCGGCAAGCAGATTCTGCCCAAAGGATTCGATCGCCGACGTAGACACGACTTCCTCGCGGCCAGCCGCCACCATTAGGATCGGCTGACGGATGCTGGCGGAATAGCCTGGTTCGCTGAACTGTTTCATCTGCCGCAGCGCTACATCGGCCCAAGCCATAGTCGGCGCACCGAGACCGAGTGCGGGTTCTTGCTCCAGCACCGCGGCGTTCCGCGCATAGCGTACCGGATCCGAGGTCAGCACATTTCCGATAAAGTTCTCGGTGCCGGCGGCGGCAGAGTCACCAGTTGGAACATAGGCGCCTCCACGTCCGATGAGTCGCATAAGGCGGGCGAGCGGGCCGGCGACGCCGGTAAGACGTCCGGGCGGTAGCGCTATCATCGGAGCTGACAGCACCATGCGCTCAAACCAGCGGCTGCCATCATGGCAGGCGCGGATCGCCACCGCCGCGCCCATGGAGTGAGCAAGCGCAAAAATCGGCGGTGGACAATCGGGCAGTACTACCTGTTCCATCATCGCTTCAAGATCAGTGATGTAATTCGAAAAACTCCGCACGTAGCCTTTGTGGCGATCGGATAGCGCGCGGTCCGATAGCCCTTGCCCGCGCCAATCGAACATCGCTACCGCAAATCCGCGCGCGCGCAAATCGCGTACAGTTTCGAAATACTTTTCGATGAAATCGGCGCGGCCCTGCAATACGACCACGGTACCCTTGCGTCCCGGCGGCGGGTCCCAACGGGCGAAACGCAAGTTGACCCCATCCGGGGTTTTGATCGCGCCGGCCACCACATTGTCTGGCACCGGATTGGCTGGAATGGAGACGAGTTTCATAAGGCAAGAAAGGTAAGCGGTGCGCGGCGCCTCGGGCTTATAGCAGGCTGGCAAGGGCGCTCAATCCGAACTCGGCCCATCACGAAAAATATAGTTATATCAATGTCTTAAATACAATAGCGGGGGTCTTGCAGGCCCTAAAGTGGCCACCATATCAAGCGTGCGTAGGCCTTGTGGCTGCGCACGGTTAGGTTCGGCCATTCGGCGGACCGCCGCATGTCGCTCAACGAAGGAGGATATGCCATGCGAACTTTCGATCTTGCTCCCCTTTATCGTTCCACCGTCGGCTTTGACCGGCTGTTTTCAATGCTGGACGGATTCGAATCCACTCCGGGCTACCCGCCCTACAACATCGAGCGCACCGGTGAGAACGACTATCGCGTCACCGTTGCCGTCGCCGGTTTCGGCGAGAATGAACTTGCGATCGAAGCAAAAGAGAACACGCTGACGATCAGAGGCAACAAGCAGGTCAAGGAAGAACAGAATGGCGAGGTGCTCTATCAGGGTATCGCCGCACGCGCTTTCGAGCGCGTCTTCCAGCTTGCCGACCATGTCCAGGTCAAGAACGCGAGCCTCGAGAATGGATTGCTGCACGTCGATCTCGTGCGCGAAATCCCCGAGGCCAAGAAGCCGCGCCAGATCCCGATCGGCAACGGCAAAGCCAAGGCTCAGGTGATCGATAACAAAGCCGCGGCTTAACGGTTTAACGCGAAACGCCTTACTAAGCGGCAGCGCCCCGGCATTCCGGGGCGCTTTCGTTTCTAGCCGCCGGTCATTTTGGGCGAGCCGTCGCCGGAGCGGCATTTCTGCATGCCGCCAGTGCCTGGCTTATGATTACTATTTACACTTAGTGGCCCTGCGGGGCGTCCTGTAGCCGGCACAAGTGCCAAGGCCGCAATGGCATTGCGCGAAAATCGGGGCCATGGTCCTGTTCTTGCTTGGATCAGTAGCGTTGCCGCAATAGAGCATAAGGTTTTAGCCATTCCGGCGTGGACCGGCCTTGTGTGAAGGGGCAAAATTTGGCATGGTCCATTAGGACAGTATTGCTGTCCTAATGGAGGTGGCCTCGGTGGCAGCCTTTAGAAGCGGGGCAGACATCGGTGGCGCCCGACAGGAGCAGCCACGGGCGGCGACGAGCCGGACAAGGTTGTCCCTTCTCGAGATCAGTTACGCGTTGACCGCGAGCACAATACGCTCGGGGTTAGAGTGGGTACGCCGGACCATTAACCGCGCCGGCGAGGCAGGATGAGATGAGCGAGGAGAAGCGCAGCGCAAGATTCGCCGGATGCGGCTCGCCCGCAGATCCAGGCACGCCGCTCGCGCAGGGTCTCTATGATCCGGCGCTCGACAAGGATTCATGTGGCGTCGGCTTCATCGCCGACATCAAGGGGCGCGAGTCGCACCAAATCATCGATGACGGGCTGCGCATCCTTTGCAATCTTGAGCATCGCGGCGCCGTCGGTGCTGACCCGCGCATGGGCGATGGCGCCGGCATACTTGTGCAGATTCCGCACAAATTTTTCGCCAAAAAGACGTCAGAGCTCGGCTTCAAGTTACCGAAGCCAGGTGAATACGCAGTGGGCTATCTGTTCATGCCGACGGACGCCAACTGGCGGCAGATCATTCGCGACATCTACGCGGAGGTGATCGCACGCGAGGGGCTGACGCTGCTCGGCTGGCGCGACGTGCCGACGAATAATTCGACGCTCGGTGAATCGGTCAAGCCGACCGAGCCGAAGCACATGCAAGTGTTTATCGGCCGTGGCAAGAAAAAGTTCTCCGAGGATGAGTTCGAGCGCCGCCTTTACATCCTGCGTAAGTCGATCTCTAACGCGATCTACCGTCGCCGTGAACGCCGCACAGCGGGCTATTACCCGGTGTCGGTCTCCTGTCGCACGGTGATCTACAAGGGCATGTTCCTGGCCGATCAACTCGGCACATATTATCCCGATCTACACGATCCGGATTTCGAGAGCGCGCTCGCGCTGGTGCACCAGCGATTCTCGACCAACACCTTCCCAACCTGGTCGCTGGCACATCCGTACCGCTACATCGCACACAACGGTGAGATCAACACGCTGCGCGGCAACGTCAACTGGATGGCCGCGCGGCAGGCATCGGTCTCTTCGCCGCTGTTCGGCAAGGACATCAGCAAGTTGTGGCCTATTTCCTACGAAGGCCAGTCCGACACCGCCTGCTTCGATAATGCACTCGAATTCCTCACGCAAGGCGGCTACTCGCTGGCTCACGCGATGATGATGATGATTCCGGAAGCCTGGGCAGGCAATCCGCTGATGGATGAGGATCGGCGCGCCTTTTACGAATACAACGCCGCGCTCATGGAGCCGTGGGACGGCCCGGCTGCGATTGCCTTTACCAACGGCCGGCAGATCGGCGCTACATTAGACCGCAACGGTCTACGCCCCGCGCGCTATCTGCTCACCAGCGACGATCGCATCGTCATGGCGTCCGAGATGGGTGTGTTGCCGATCCCCGAAAAGGACATCATCAAGAAATGGCGCTTGCAGCCTGGCAAGATGCTGCTCGTCGACCTCGACCAAGGCCGCCTTATTCCCGATGAGGAATTGAAGGCGACGCTGGCGAAGAGTCACCCCTACAAGGAATGGCTCAGCCGCACACAGATTGTGCTCGAGGAGTTGCCCGGCACCGCAAACGAGGCGCCGATCTCGAACCTATCGCTGCTCGATCGCCAGCAGGCCTTCGGCTACACCCAAGAAGACCTGAAATTCCTGATGACCCCGATGGCGACCACTGGAGAGGAAGCGGTGGGGTCCATGGGCAACGACACGCCGATTTCGGCGCTGTCGGACAAGCCTAAGTCGTTGTTCACCTATTTCAAGCAGAACTTCGCGCAGGTCACTAACCCGCCGATCGACCCGATCCGCGAGGAGCTGGTGATGAGCCTCGTCTCCATCATCGGACCGCGTCCGAACCTGCTCGACCACGAGGGTATGTCGAATACCAAACGCCTCGAGGTGCGTCAGCCCA
>JBARNC010000199.1:0-11443 GCA_049802775.1 Pseudolabrys sp.
CTCCGGCCCCTATTGTCGCCAAGCTCAATAAAGCAGTGAACGAGGTGCTCCACAGCCCGGAAGCACAGGATCACTTTGAGCGGATCAATTTGCATGTCACCGGCGGCTCACCGGCCGAGGCCGCCGCCTTTATCAAGAAGGAAACCGAGGTTTGGGGTGGCGTGATTAAAGACGCCCATGTAGAAGCCAATTGACACCGCTGCTCCGCACGCTTCCACTAGGACTATATGCGGCAATGCGCAGCGCCAACGCCCGTAAAACGCGCCGCTCCTGTTATTGCCGACAGCGCCGCCGACAAGGCATATGATGTCGACCTCACCGGCGATGAAGCCGGATATCAATACCGCGTAAGGAGACGACCATGGATGAGAGAACGCGCGACCCGCTGCCGATCCGCGCCGAAGATATCAACCCTCGCTACAACTGGGGACGCGCACTGCCGGCCCTCGGCATCATGGGCGTCGACTTCGAAGAACGCGTCGATTACCGCCGCACGCACCGCTACCGGCTAGGCCGCGCAAAGCAGGTGCTGGAGAAATCCGAATGCGGCGCGCTGCTGATGTTCGACGTCAACAACATTCGCTACCTTACCTCGACCAAGATTGGCGAGTGGGAGCGCGACAAGATCTGCCGTTGGGCGCTGCTCACCCGCGACAATGAACCGATGCTCTGGGACTTCGGCTCGGCTGCCGTACATCACAGGCTCTATGCGCCCTGGCTCAAGCCGGAGAACTGCAAGGCCGGTTTGCTCGGCTTGCGCGGTACGGTGCAGCCCTCATTCGGGCTGATGGCTAAGCACGCCAAGGAAATTTTCGGTCTGCTCAAGGATGCCGGCGTCGAGAAGATGCCGGTCGGCGTCGACATCATCGAGCCAGCGATGATGTTCGAATTGCAGAAGGCTGGCATGAAGATCGTCGACGGCCAGCAGCTGATGCTGGAGGCGCGCGAGATCAAGTCGGCCGACGAAATCGCGCTCTTGAACCGCGCAGCGGCGATGGTCGACGGCGCCTATCATATGATTAACGAAGAGCTCAAACCAGGGGTACGCGAAAATGACATCGTCGCCAAGGTGAACGAGTTCCTCTATCGCCACGGCTCCGACGACGTGGAAGCGGTGAACGCCATTTCAGGCGAGCGCTGCAATCCGCATCCGCATAACTTTAGCGACCGCATGATCCGCCCCGGCGACCAGGCATTCTTCGATATACTGCAATCGTTCATGGGCTATCGCACCTGCTACTACCGCACCTTCAATGTGGGTCGTGCAACGCCCGCGCAGCATGACGCCTACAAGAAGGCGCGCGAGTGGCTCGACCGCGCCATCGAATTAATCAAGCCAGGCGTGATGACCGACGAAGTCGCGCGCGCGTGGCCGAAAGCCCAGGAGTTCGGCTTCCCCGATGAGTTGTCGGCCTTCGGCCTGCAGTTCGGCCATGGCCTCGGTCTGGCTCTGCACGAGCGTCCGATCATCTCACGCGTCGTCTCGCTCGACCATCCGACGGAGATCAGGGAAGGCATGGTGTTCGCGCTGGAAACATATTGTCCGGCAACCGACGGCTATTCAGGGGCGCGCATCGAGGAAGAGATGGTGGTCACCGACAAAGGCTGTCGCGTGATCTCATTGTTCCCGGCCGAGGAACTTCCGATCAGCCACCGGTATTAAGTTGTTATTCGGAGCGCGAGAACGCGCTCCACGTTTGCACTCATGGTCGGCAACGCGCCGCGATACGTTTCGCCGTAAGAACGCGCGGAAAGCCGCGCGCGCTGGCTGCGATGCGCCTATTGGGTGGACCAGGCGCCTTGTTGGCTGCGCGAGGTGACCGGCGGCGTGGCCGCGACTTCGGCTTTCCGGTTTGGCTGATCAAGGCGATAGCCGCCCGGTAGCAGGTCCCGCCGAAATTATGGGTTCTTCACCGGCTTTTCCCTCAAATGGGGAAATCGCTCGCTTAACAGCGAGCCATGATAGTAGGTCGGCTTGAATGCCGGTTGCGCGCGGATATTGTCGAACCAGGTGACGACACGCGGCAGATCTTGCCAGCCCGGCATGCCAAGATCGCACATGCGTACGAGCGCCGGCATCACCGCGACATCGGCCAGCGTGATCTGCTTGCCGAGCAGCCAGGGGCCACCGCTCTTTTCGATCTCGGTGTCCATGCGCTCGTAGGCGCGGCGCAGACGGGCAAGCGCGGCGTCCATCTCCTCTTTCGGAAATCCGGTCTGCCCCATGGTGAGCATGAATTCGCGGCGCAAGGGCTTGCTCTCCGCCATCGCCACGAAAGCTTCACGGCTCATCTTCTGGAAGCTAGGCAGAAAGGCGAGGTTGAAGGTGGGCACGCGTACTGCCGCGGCCGGCATCTCATCGATGAAATGCATGAGAGCGCGCATACGCGCGCGCACAACCGGACTTTCCGGTGTAAAGCTTTCGTCAGGCGATACCTCGTCGAGGTATTCCGTTATGACTGTAGAATCTATAACGATCGCACCGTCATGATCGAGTGTGGGCACGACCCCATTCGGATTGAGTTTGAGATAATCAGGCTTGAGCTGGTCGCCCTCGAGCAAGTTGAGTTTCACCTCGTCGAACGGCAACTTCTTGGCGTTGAAAACGAAACGAACACGCTGGCTGCACGTCGATTGCGGCGCATTATAGAGCTTGAAGGCCATTTAGAACTCCCGTTCGCAGTCACTCGATCGAAGGATGCGTTATGTGGCTCATGCATATCCACCATGAATTTCCACTGCCAAATTTACGGGCATTTTACTTGTGGTAAGCGGCCCAGGCCGGTTGAGTGGACACGTGCGCAGCCGCCGTTTTCCTCCCTTCAGGCTTAGACGGCGGCGTGAATCCTCCACCTTATGCACACAGGGCCCCGAAAGGGGCCCTTTTTTTGTGTGAGCCGCTTTTCTGCTGTCTAAGCGAGGCCCGGGACCCATACCCCGCATCGAGACAACACGGCGTCTGGGGCCCAGCCTTCGCCGGGACGACAGCTGACAGTTTCAGCTTTCCAGCCCCGTCGACACGTTCTTGTTTTCCGGCGTGAGCTTCATGCCGGCGGCTAGCGCCATCGTCTCCATCATCGCCGCAAAGTCCTTGTTCAGATAGGCCTGCGGATCGGGCTGCAACGTGGCATGCCCGAAGTGACCTTGCAGCACTTCGCGCGTTGCTGCCGTCACAGGCATCGGTACATCCATCTCACGCCCAAGTTCGAGCCCGAGGTCGAGATCTTTGCGCAGCAATTCCGGAGTGAAAGTCGTGGTCCAGTCGAGATTGACCAAGGCCGGCGACTTGTAGCGGGTGAACATCGAGCCCATCACGCCATTGTTGAGGAAGGCGAGGAACGCGTGGCGTGGCACACCCATCTTGTTCACGAGCAACGTGATCTCGATCAGATTCTCGATGACCACACCGAGCATGACGTTATGCGCGATCTTGCACACACGCGCGAGCTCGCCGTCACCCACGTAGGAAACACCCTGCGGGGCGATCACCTCCATCAGCGGCATCATCATTTTACACGCTGCCTCGGGCCCCGATACGACGGACGACAGCCGGCCGGCCTTGATGACCTTGGCATTACCCGACACCGGCGCGGTGACATAGTCGGCGCCGCGGGCCTTCAACTTCTTGCGGATGTCGGCAGACTCCTCGACCGAAATGGTCGAACAATCGACAAACACACCGGGGGTTTTGTCGGAGCCCGACACTACACCGTCCTTGCCGAACAAGACCTGCTCCAGATCCTTGCCTTCGGACACGATCGAAAACACCACGTCGCATGACGTCAAGTCGGAGAGCTTGTCGACGATCTTGCCGCCCTTGGCCGCCAGTGGCTCGGCCTTTGTGCGGGTCCGATTCCAGATGGTCACATCGTGGCCGGCCTTGAGAAGGCGTTCCACCATGGGCAAGCCCATGCGGCCGGTTCCAATCCAACCGATCTTTTGTGTATTCTTCGACATCACGAAACTCTCCCGTTGAAACCCTGGCGTTTTAGAAGCACGCGTGACGTGGGGCTTAGCCGTTCTGCCGTATTTTCGCCAGTAGCGGTTTGCGACACAAAATCCCAAACTGTGCGCGCTTGTGGTGGGTGCGCAAAGCGCTATCCTTTGATCAAGGCCGATCAGAAGGCTGCCAACGGCTAGCGGGCCAGGGGAGGAAGTTAGGCACCGATGCAGGATGCCGTCACCATCGGCGTGGCAGAGGCTTCCATTCGTTCCCAAGGCGGCGAGCGCCTGCGGCTGATCGCGCGCAATCTTTTTCCTTTCGTCGTCGTTGGCGCAATTTGGGAGATTATCGCCTGGGTTGGCGTATTTCCGCGCCGGCTGTTTCCGACATTGGAAGAGGTCGCGGCTTCCTTCGTGCATCTCACGATTACGGGAATCCTACCGCATCACGCCATCGAAACTATGATCCGACTGCTCACCGGCTTCGCGCTTGCAGGTGTCCTAGGCGTCACCATCGGGGTACTGATGGGCCGCTCGCGCCGCGCCGAGGACATTTTCTTGCCGCTGGTGTCGGTGGGTGCACCGATCCCAGGCCTCGCCTATGCACCGCTTTTCCTATTGTGGTTTGGGCTTGGCAATATTTCGGCGGTGCTGCTGGTCGGCTTTGTGTCAGCATTTCCGATCATCTTCAACAGCTGGACCGGTGTAAAAGCCGTGAAAGAGATCTGGCTGCGCTCGGCGCAGGCGATGGGCGCAGATGACCGCCGCCTGTTCAGCCATGTGATCCTTCCTGGTGCGCTGCCATACATTCTCACTGGGCTCCGGCTGGGCCTGGCGCAAGCTTGGCGCATCCTGGTCGCTGTCGAAATGCTCGCCGCCGTGCCGTGGGGGTTAGGCTGGCTGATATTCGGCGCCCGCAAGTTCCTCAATACCGATGCCATGCTGGCCGGGATCGTCGTCATCGCCATCATCGGACTCGCGCTGGAAAAGTTCGTATTCCAGAAGATTGAAAACTACACTGTGGTGCGCTGGGGGATGATCTCGTCATGACCGAACGTGTACAGCGCCAGCGTTCTCTGCTGCGCGGCACAGTTACGTTGCTCGCGGCGGCGGCGGTCTATGAGGCGATGGCGCGCAGCGGTTATTTTGCACCGGCGTTGCTGCCGACGCTGCCGACAGTCGCGCGCGCTCTTATCGCCAGCATCGCCGATGGTAGCATGATCGAGCATGCCGCGTTCACTCTTTATCGCGTAATGTTCGGCTTTGCCCTCGCGGTCGCGGTCGGACTCCCGCTTGGGATTCTGATGGCGCGTTTCTCACGGGTCGAGTATTTCTTCTTGCCGCTGGTCAGCGCGCTGATGCCGATCCCATCCTTCGCGCTGGTACCGCTGTTCATGCTATGGTTCGGCATTGGCAACCTGACCACGATCCTGATCGTGTTCTACGCCGCGACCTTTCCGATGATGTTCAACACGTGGTCAGGCGTGCGCTCGGTTAATCCGCTATGGCTACGCGCGGCCGGCGCAATGGGCGCCGACGAGCACAGGCTGTTCTGGAAGGTCATCATTCCCGGTGCCTCGCCCTTCATTATTACCGGCATGCGGCAGGCATTCTTGCGCGCGTGGATTGCCGTAGTGGGCGCAGAGATGATCGCCGCCTCCGACTGGGGGCTTGGTTGGGTAATTTTCGACGCCAAGGAATTTCTCAACACGGATATTATGCTGGCATCGCTGGTTGTAATCGGCATGATCGGCTTCGTATTCGAGCGCTTCGTTTTCGGCTCGCTCGAGCGCATAACCGTGTTGCGGTGGGGCATGATGCGCACGGCCAAAGGCTAGCGCGACAAGGCAAGCAGCATGGTCCCTATCGAAATTTGCGACGTTTCGCTGAACTACGATACGCCCGGCGGCAAGGTGCCGGGCGTCAAAGATATCAATTTGACTGTCGGTGCCTCGGAATTCGTCTGCATCGTCGGACCTTCCGGCTGCGGCAAGTCCACGCTGCTCAACATCATCGCCGGGTTTCTTTCGCCGGCGGCAGGCGAAATCCGCATCGGCGGCAAGAAGGTTGACGGCCATGGCATGGATCGTGGGGTCGTATTCCAGGATTTTGCCCAGCTTTTCCCGTGGCGCACCGCGCTTGGCAACGTGGAGTTCGGCCTTGAAATGAAGGGCGTGCGGAAGGACGAGCGCAACAGGATTGCACGCGAACAATTGCGCCTGGTGAAGCTGGATAAATTCACCGGGTCATACCCGCACCATCTGTCTGGCGGAATGCAACAGCGGGTCGCCATCGCCCGCGCGCTGGCGTACAATCCGTCTGTGCTGCTGATGGACGAGCCGTTCGCGGCGCTCGATGCACTAACCCGCGACGACATGCAGCGCCTTCTCGCCGACGTTTGGCGGGAAACGCGCAAGACGGTGATCTACGTGACGCACAACGTTTCGGAAGCGGTCTACCTTGCAGATCGGGTCGTCGTGATGACGCCACATCCCGGCACGGTGAGAACGGAAATCCGCATTCCGCTGCCGCGACCGCGCGATCCGCTCAGCGTGGAATTCCTCGATTTTCAGAAGGAGCTGCTGCACCATCTCGGTCACGAGACGGCTACGCGCGAACCGGCGAAAGCCAACGGCAAGGCAACGGCATAAGGGAGGACAGTCATGGCTCAGAAAGGCGGAATAACACGCCGTCACTATCTGGCGGTATCCGGGGCTGGCGCACTTGTGGCCGGTCTCGGCGTGCGGCCAGCGGCGGCGCTGGAAACAGTGCGGCAGGGCTACCAGACAAACATGTGGGGCATGCCGACCTATTATCTGTTGCGTTCGGGACTACTGGAAAAGCATGGCGTTAAATTCGAGGAATTCGCCGTTCCGTCCGGCAACCTCACGATGCAACAGATGGTGGCGCGGCAAGTCGACATGGGGACCTACGCCGGCCCATCTTTTGCCATCGGCCATGACAAAGGCGGGCTGGTCGCCATTGCCATGATCGAATATGTCGGCAAGACCGCGCGTGTAATGGCACGCAAGGACCTCAACATCACCAAGGTCGAGCAGCTCAAGGGCCTCAAAGTGGCTAACCAGACGGGCTCATCGACGGGCAATATATTCGTCGATCAGATCGCGACCAAGGCTGGACTGAAGAAAGGCGACTACCAGGAAGTGCGGATGAATGTAGACGACATGGTGGCGGCGATGGCGGCCAGGACCGTCGACGCCATGTGCAATGTCGAGCCGTACAACGCAATCGCCGAGGCCGATGGTCTTGCCGTCACGATCTCGGAATTCGACACCTTCGACAAGCTGCCAGTATTCATGGCGGCGACGCCGGAATTCGTGCAAAAAAGTCCGGAGACAGTGGTCGCGTATCTGAAAGCCTGGCTCGAGGTCGCCAAGGATTTTAAGTCTAATCCGAAAAAAGTCGCCGACACGATCTTCTCGTTCTACGAGTCAAAGGGCTACACGATGTCGAAGGGCACGTTCTCCAAGGCGCTGGCGCGGGTGGAAGTGCAGCCGGGATGGCCATCCGACCTCGTCCCTTACATGCAGCAGCAGGCCGAAATCTTGTTAAAGGAAAACAAGATCAAGGCGGTGCCTGACTGGAGCAAGGCGCTACGCACCGAATTCCTCAAACAGGCCGGCGCCTGACTGGCGCTGCGTCAAGACACTCAAGGCCGGCGCGCCCGCGCCGGCCTTTCTGCAAGAACTGACCAACACGGAGCCGTTTATGTCTGCTGCCAATAGTCCGCTCAACAAGAGTGGTGAGCCTGTCACCTGGAATTTCAAGCTGCTCGCGCAGAACGACCTCGGCGGCTTCGGCGGTATGGGCGAAGGCATGTCAGCACAAATTGCCAAGGATGGGCGGCGCATCATCTGGCTCGCGCACGAAAGCGCGCCGAAGAATTTCACTGCTGTCGATGTATCCGATCCGCGCAATCCGAAAGTGGTGGTGCAGACCGACCTGCCCAAACCTTACATGCGCTCGAACTCGCTGGAACTGTCCGGTGACATAATGGCGGTTGCCTACCAGACGCAAAAGGTCGGGCAGCAGCCGGCCGGGCTTGAGCTTTTCGATGTGTCGGTGCCGGAAAAGCCACGCTCGATTTCGTTTTTTGACGCTTCGGGGCCGACCTCGCGCGGCGTGCACCAACTGTGGTTCTGCGATGGCGAATATGTGCACATGGCTTCAGGCTCACCCGACTTCAAGCCGAGCCATCCGCTCGACGACCAGTTCTACCGCTGCATCGACGTGCGCAACCCGGCAAAGCCGGCCGAGGTCGGGCGCTGGTGGATGCCGGGCACCTCCGCCACGGACAACGTCGCGCCGCCGCCGCGGCATCCGCTCGACAAGGGCTACCGCGCGCACAACACCAACGTCTACCCGCAGCGGCCGGACCGCCTTTATCTTTGCTACATCGATGGCGGCATGTTCGTGATGGACATTAAGGACAAGACCAATCCGAAGGTGATCTCGCACTGGGCCAACTCGCCGCCCTATACCGGCTTCATGCACACCGCCGTGCCGCTGTTCGACCGAAATCTCATGTTGGTGACCGACGAGTCGACCGAGAACGCCGGCAAGGACTGGCCGAAGCTGATCTGGATTCTCGACATGCGCGACGAAACACATCCCGTGTCCATCGCCACCTGCCCGCTACCGCCAGTCGATGCATACAAGGATCGCGGCGGCCGCTTCGGCGCGCACAATATTCACGAGAACGTAGCGGTGCCGACATCGTGGCAATCCGACCAGATCGTGATCGGCACCTTCTTTAACGGCGGTCTACGCGCCTACGACATTTCCAATCCGTATCAGCCAAAGGAAGTGGCTACCTTTGTGCCGCCGCCGCCGAAAGGCACTCCGGCCGGCGCGGTGCAACTCAACGACGTGTTCGTGGACGAGCGTGAAATCGTGTACACCGTCGACCGCCACACTGGCGGGCTGTACACGCTGGAGATGGATTTCTGAACGAGCTTTTCCCCTCCCCAGCCGCCGGGCGCTTTGGGCGCAGGCTCAAACGCGAACGTGGCCCGCGCGTGCCGGTGACTGTGATCACCGGATTTCTCGGTGCCGGGAAAACCACGCTGCTCAAGCGGTTTTTGACGACGCCGGAGGGACGAGGCACCGCAGTCGTCGTCAACGAATTTGGCGCGACGGGCATCGACGACGCGTTGGTGCGATCGAGCGCCGACGAAACCGTGCTGCTTGGCAATGGGTGCTTATGCTGCATCACCCGCACCGACCTGCAGCAGGCGCTGCGCCGCATGGTGGTGGAACGCGAGCGCGGGGAATTGCCGGACTTCCGCCGTATCGTGATCGAGACCAGCGGCCTCGCCGATCCGAGTCCGATCCTGCAAACTTTCGCCACCGACCGCGCGCTCGGAAGCGTGTTTCATATCGAAGCGGTGGTGACAGTGGTCGATGCGGAGACCGGGCTCGACACGCTCGGCTGGTCGGCGGAGGCACGCAAGCAGGCGATCCTTGCCGACCGGCTGGTGATCACCAAGACCGATATCGCCGGCGAAGGCGCGAGCAGAGCGCTCACTGCGCAATTGCGCGCGCTTAATTCCGGCGCGGAAATTCTTGAGGCCGTCAATGGCGAACTCGATCCCACCCGGCTGACCGAGGCCGCGCCCGATCAGCACAATGCATTCGTGGCAGAGGCAGCGCATAGCGACGGCATTGGCAGCTTCATGCTCACTCAAGAAAAGCCGATGCGTTGGGTTGTATTCGCACGTTCGATGGGCGCGCTGATGCAATTGCGCGGGCCGGACCTACTGCGTGTCAAAGGCTTCCTCAACGTGGAGGGCTGCAAGGGGCCGGTCGTGGTTCAATTCGTGCAGCATCTCGCCCATCCGCCGATCGAACTGGAACACTGGCCCGATGAAAACCAGCAGAGCCGCGTGGTGTTCATCACACGGAATATTTCGGAACAGCAGGTGCGTGATTTGTTTAAGGCGATCTGGGCAGTCGCCTAATCCGCTCATTCCCGCGAAAGCGGGAATCCAGCTAAATGCAGTTTCAACTGGGTCCCCGCTTTCGCGGGGACGAGCGGAGTTGGTCCTAAGAGCTACTCCCGGTCCCGCCCCGTTATTTCCGCCTGCCAGGGCGCGACTGTGCGTTCAACGAAGCCGATCAGCCAGTTCAGGCCAACCGCCATCAGCATCAGGATGATAATCGGGACGAACATGGTGGCCGTGTCAAAATTATTGGCGGAATTGATGATCACGGCGCCGAGGCCGGAAATGGTCGTGAAGAATTCCGCGATCACCATGGCCACCACAGCGCGGCCAACCGCGAGGCGAATTCCAGCCATGATGTACGGCAGCGTAGCCGGCAGAATGATACGCCGCAGAATGACGACGTCGGGTGCGACAAAGGATTTTCCTACCTCGATCAGCGTCTTCGGCACGGCAACAACACCGAGCCAGGTGTTGATGCAAATTGGAAATAGCGCCATCAGGAAGACGACGGCGACTTTGACCGCAAAGCCGAGGCCGAGCCACAGGATCAACAGCGGCACCAGCGCCACCAACGGCATGGCGTACCCGGCAGTAACGTAAATGCCAAGCGCGGCCTCCGCGACGCGAAACCCGCCGATCAGCAGGCCGAGTGGCACGCCGATCAGGATCGCCAGCGCATAGCCGAGCAGGAACGGCCGCAAGGAGTCGTAGAGCGCCGACCACAGTTGGCCCGTGACCGCCAGCTCCCAAAACGCAACGGCTATCGCCGACGGATAAGAGCCGAAGACGGGATTCACGCGGCGGCCGAATATCTCCCACAGGATCAGCATCACCGCGATCGATGCAAGCGTGATTGCCCAACGGTGCAGCGGCTTACGCTCAGCGGTTTCCGTTTCCGGCGCCGCAGCCGCTTTCTCTTGCCTGTTTGCTATATCGACCATCAGTGGACCGCGGCGCCATTGTGTATTGCGCGCCAGACTTTGTAGCGCGTCTCGGCAAATTCCGGCGTGCCGCGCACAAGGCCGAGATCGGGGCGTGGACGCTTGAGCGGCACGTTCATGATTTCCTGCACGCGACCGTTCTTCATCACCACAATGCGGTCGGCGATCAGCACCGCTTCGTCAAGATCATGAGTGACGAACAGAATCGTCTTGCCGGTGCGGGCGTGGATGTCAAGCAGCTCAGCCTGCAACGTCTCACGTGTCTGCGCGTCGAGCGCGCCGAATGGCTCGTCCATCAATAAGACCTTGGGATCGATGGCGAGCGCGCGAGCAATGCCGACACGCTGCTTCATACCGCCGGAGAGCTGGTGTGGACGGCGATTCTGGGAGTTCTTCAGGCCGACAAGATGCAGATATTTCTCCGCACTCTCGCGCAGCGGCGCGCCGCGCACGCCCTTCATCTCCAGCCCGAACATCACGTTCTGCAAAGCAGAGAGCCAGGGCAACAGCTCGGCATGCTGGAACACCATGCCGCGGTCGTAGCCGCAGCCGTTGACCTCGCGCCCATCCACGGTGACTCGACCGCCGGTCGAT
>JBARNC010000200.1:0-2073 GCA_049802775.1 Pseudolabrys sp.
GCGCAGCACCGCGGCATGAATCCCGGCCTCAAGGGCTTCCGCGGCGGGTCGCTGGTCAGGACCGGCGAAAACTCGTTCTGCTTCATCGGCGAGTGGGCGAGCTTCCAGAAGATCGTCGACGCGCGGCCCCTCATGATCGGCATTCTCGACGGGTTTCGCGAGCATCTCGAAGACCAAGGCGGCGGGCTTGGGCTCACGGACCCGGTATCCGGAGAGGTAGTAGTCAAGCTTGCGGCCACCAAGCCTGCGGCGAAGAAAACGCGCGCCAAAAAAACAGCCAAACGCAAAAAGCGCCGCTAGCGCCGGCTGCGATTGCAGCCGCCCGCGATGCTGAGATGGATCAGAAGCGGACAAATCATTCTGCGCAAAAATCCAACAAGTTTGCAGACCGCCTCGAACATCTCAGCACCGTGGCTTTACGCAACACGGCCTTTTGCTCGGCCAGCGGTTTAGGTCGTAATTCTTTGCCGAACGCGCCGCGCCACCCCTAAACAGTGCCGAGTTTGTGATGCCCCAGCGAGCTGTTCATCATTCGATGACCTCAAACGCTTCCAAAACGTAATAGGTATCGCCAGTAAAAGGCTTTACGAGAGTCGCATTGAACAAAAGGTCCATTGCTCCCTCGCCGAGTCTGGTCTGAGCAGCATTCAATTTATCGACTTGAACATTAACCCAGACCCCGTGACAAAAACGTTTTCCGGGCGTTGTGGGCGAGCCGAGATCAGTGACCCAACTTACTTTCATGGTTTTTTCTAGCTGCATTGAACCCCCTGCCAAATGGCTGGCGCAATAAAGCGCAGTAGCCGTCTGCGAAATGGTGTTCATGGTGGCGATGGCGCAGGCGGGGACGAGTCGCATGCTGCCAGTATGCGAACTCATTCATCGGGTGGTGCCACGTACCCGCGTCATCGCCTAGGCGATTATGACTGAGTTGGTCGTCGTGTGGTAATAGTGGTAGTCAGGTCGCGCGACATGGGCCAGCAAGGCGCACAAACAGCCGCGAGCGGCATGTCCGCTATGGGTCAAAAGCGGACTCAGTTTCAGGCAATGTCCGCTTTACGCCCAATAGCGGACGTTCCGGGTCGCGAGCAGCATGTCTGCTTTGTGCCATAGCGGACATTAGCCTGCTATCAATCGTCATTACCCCCCATCTTGCTTGTCCGCGCTGAAGGTGGCAGTCATCCGGCTAACTTGATAGACTTCTTGTATGTGGCGGTAGTCATGAGTTGAATGCCATGAGCCAAGAAACATTGCCAGTGAGCATCGTCGCGTTGAGAGCCGAAAGCTATTCACCGGATGGCAACGTGGTAATTTCGTTGCGCACGACATTTTCCAGAGCGGAAAGAAAGTATTCGGTACCGCTTGAATGCTTCCACGATCTGATCGTCGATCTGCAACGGCTGGATGCCAGCAAGGCAACTGAGCTGTGAATTCAGCAAGAAAAACCCCCTATAGCCGCAGAATAGTGCCCGCGCCGATTGAAAACGCGGACGCAGACCTACTGCCACAGGCCAATGTTCTTGATCGCGGTCGGGAGCGTTTTTGACTTGTTCTTCTGGCAGTACGCTGTGATCTTTGCGGAATTCCTTTGAAAGCGGTCGTAGTTCAAGATGTTGCTATTGGCAGCCGCATTGTAATAACCGCTCATCCAAAAGCGGACGAAAATCCCGTTGTTCTGGACTGTATCCGAGCCAGTTTCCGCAAGTGATCTGATTCATATCGACTCTGAACTGAGCCACACTTGGCTGCGAAGCGGTTACCAGCAAAGCGTGTTGTAACTCATTCTCTGTTGAGCCTCAGGGACGCCAATGAGGCGGCGCGAGTTCATTATACTTCATACTTCTCGGCGGTGCGCACACCGAGACCGCACGCGGATCCGACCGGCCACAAACTCACATTAAAGACAAGATCTAGATCTAAGGCGCTGAGCAGGCGTCATCATCGGAGAAAAATACAATGTCCTGGCTGCGAATTTTCGTTCTCGCGCTGTTAGTGGCACCGGCCGTGCCGGCTGCTCCGGCATTGGCAGCGCCGCTGATGCCATCGCAAGCGCCAACCATGGAAGATGTCGAT
>JBARNC010000201.1:0-3600 GCA_049802775.1 Pseudolabrys sp.
GCGTCGACCGGTTGAGACCACCGCCAAAAGCGGACATGGCAAAATCGCTCCGTGAAACAAAAAGACCGCCTCGCGGCGGTCTCTTCGAAATCCGATCAGGTGTTTTGATCAGGATGCTTGCTTCCGCGTGGGCAATATTGAGGTAGATTAATAAGCGAGCAGACCACGAGTTTGGCGACGGTTAGTGAGGCTTTTTCTGCGGGGTAGCTGGGGTGGTCGGGCTGACTTTGAATTTCTCTAAAAAAAAGCGATGATCTGGACATTTAAACGCGATCCATTAGAGAGTGACGCCGACTTGCTGGTTGGAGCGGTAAATACCCTTGCAATCAGTATGTTTCCAAAATTTATTGACGAATTCGCATTCATTCCCCATGACGAACGCGGTCAGCGGTATTGGGACTTCGTCGTAACAATTGCCGGAGTGTTTATCGCGTTGATACGTCTGAGAACTTTAAATTTAAACGAAAAACGCCGCCTAAAACTCGAAAAGAAAGTCGCCGCGTGTCTTGTGCGGTTGTATCCCGCAATCGCAAGGCCAGCATTTGAAAAGTGTAAGTCATTTTTCGACGAGACCTATTATGATCTTTTAAACGCAGGTTATGAATCCCAACTTGTTGCATCCGATACAATCGGAGGATGGGTGGTTTGGGCAATCTTAGGTCACCCGGCTGAGACGGAACAGGAGTTCACGTTAGTTCGCAGGGTAGGAATAATGATCGTGCGCTCGTTTTTTAATTGGTGGGAAAAGGCTGGCGATCAAAAGTCAGTACAAATGTGAAGTTCGTATTTGTATCGGGACAGAGGTCCGGCCCGTCGCGGTTCAGCATGGAAAAAAAAGAAAGACCGCTTCACACGGTCTCTCCGAGAATTCAGTGCGGCGGTCTGATGTCCGCTTTAAGCCTGACAGGTAATGACAGTCAAAACGCGCCTTAGGCGGCAAGTGCCGTTAGCGCAGCGTCACGCAAACGCTCACGATCACGTTCGCCGTGAGCTGCGGATTTGAGCATGCGTTCAGCCAATGCGGTCTTTTGCATCGCGGCTTGCTGTTCCGGCCCAAGGGAAGCCCACGCATCGTCTAGGGTCTCCCTCAAGATGGCGACGGTTTCGGGATCAAAATACACGGGCGTTTCCCTCATGTTGCACCTCTTCGTGTGCTGGTCGGCAACGCTTACTCGCGAAGGGTGACCATAGTCTGACGATTAGGTGACCATTGCCTGACGTTTCGCCGGTTCTAATTTACCGCCAAATGTTCCGAAACCGACTCGGTGCCAATTCGGCATAGCCGCACATCACGCTGCAACGCTGATCGTACCCTCGCGATTATCCACCATCACCGGTGAATGAAGATACTCGATCACGGGGGGCGCGCCGTACTTGCTCTCTACGAATTTCTTCCAATCCGGGGTGTAGGCGCGATCAGCATCTGCTCGGGATGCCCATTCATAAATGCCGCCCACGCGCAGCCGTTGTCCAGACACGGCCACGCACCTTACGCCGCAAAACGACCGTTTTGTGCCGAGGCCGCCTGACGGTACGGCAATTTCTACGTAGTGCGGAAAATCTTGTTCAACAGACCTAGCACTTGTCCATCTTTATAGCGGCTCATAGTCCGTAAGCTGCATTGGATGTTGAGAGCGCCGATACTATTCGCATCCAAATTCCCAAAGATCATAGTGGTATAGTCGTGGGCGCCGAGTAGTCTCTGTGGGGGAACAAAAAACCTATGTTTGGATTTAGTCGTCAGCAAATATTTAACGGATTGGCCGCGACCTTTTGCGTTCTGGGCATCAGTTGGCTTGCGTTGGATTATTTCGTTCCTTCACCGCCGTCAGTAATTACAATTGCCACGGCTTTCAAAGGTTCTTCTTTCGAATATTTCGGCCAGCGATATCGGGAGAGATTAGCCCGCGCCGGAGTGGCGGTAGAGCTGCGCGAGACTGCCGGGGCAGTGGAAAACCTCAGCCTTTTGCAGGATCCAAAATCCGGCGTTCATATCGCCTTTGTGACGGGAGATGTCCCGGACAGCAGTCCTGCGCCCGGGCTACTGTCGTTAGGACCCATCTTCACTGTTCCTTTTTGGGTCTTTTACTCCTCAACTGAACCGATTGACCGCCTGTCGCAGCTCAAGGGCAAACGCATCGCCGTAGGGCCGATAGGGAGTGGCACTCGATACTCGGCCGAAAGAATCCTCAGCAAAGGCGGCATAAACTCGGAGACGGCAACGTTGTTGCCTTTCGCAGGACTTGAAGCGGTTGGCGCACTGAAAGATGGAAAAGTTGATGTAGCATGGTTTAATGCTGGGCCAGATGCGCCGGCCGTTGAAGCCTTGCTAACAAATCCTGGCGTTCGGCTTATGGACTTTCCAACGGCAGAGGCCTTCACCCGCATTTTCCCAGATCTGGTTCGGCTGGTATTGCCGAAGGGCGTGATTGAAATTGATCCTCCCAATCCAGCCAATGACGTGACGCTTCTTGGAACCATGAGCAAGGTATTGATCCGTGACGATCTTCATCCAGCAATTGTCCAGCTCCTGTTGCAAACAATGAAAGAAGAACATGGTGGGCCAGGGCTCTTTCAACGAAGTGGTGAATTTCCCATGAGCATCGATCCAGAATATCCCATGGCTCAAATTGCCATCAATTACTATAAGAACGGCCCGTCGGTACTCCCAAAATACCTGCCTTTTTGGATGGCCATCTATGCGCAACGAACAATTGCGCTGCTGATCGCAACGTTGGCGATTGTCCTCCCGATTTTTGGTTTTGCGCCGAGGCTGTACGGGTGGTTTGTCCAACAACGCCTGCGCAAGCTATATCGGCGCCTCAGAGTTGTTGAACAAGCGTTGCAGGCGGAGTTTACCGTCCCCCAAGCAAAAGTTCTCGAAAGTGAATTAGCGGACATTGATCGGGTGGCAAGTGCTGTTCCAATGCGGCACTCCGACCTTTTTTTCCTTTTTAGGCTTCACCTTGATCAAACGCGTTCGCGTCTCGCCTCGCGTCTCATTGAGGTGCGGAGCCAGACTGCCAAGCTTGCCTAGGGCGCGAACTCATAAACGCGTCCGTAAAACTGTTTGTGAGATGTCCGCTTTGTGCCAAAAGCGGACATTGCTTATTCGATTACATCGTCGACGTGGTTAACAAGCGTTGCGTGTCCGGTTGAGCGAAAGCGTTGGCCCGAGTCTGTTTGGCGCGTTTGAAAAGTAGTAATGTGCCGCTCGCAATAAACGCAAACTGCAACGGGAGGTATCTATGATTAGATTGGTAACGCGTGGGCGATTTACCCGGGACTACGCTCAGAGATTGCTTTCTGCACCGGAGGATCGAGAACCGGCTGTGCGTAAGCTGATTGAGGGGGCCGGGGGTAAACTCATAAACTTCTACTTCACGACTGGCGACGCCGACTTCTTGCTTGTCGCAGAGACTAATGAGGCTGAATCCCTCATCGCAGCCTTATTGGCGACGGCGGCAGCGGGTATGATCTCGGACGTCACCACTTCAAGGGCTTGGACCCCTGCGGAATTCAAGGCAGTCGCCGATAAGGCTTCCAAAGTAGCAAGCTTGTACCGACCCCCTGGCAAGAGCTGATAGCGAAGGCCAAGTG
>JBARNC010000202.1:0-1523 GCA_049802775.1 Pseudolabrys sp.
GCTTTGTGCCAATAGCGGACTCATGCGCTGCGTCAACTATCGATCAACTCATCAGCGCGGCCGATCAAAGCCTCGGGGATATTCAACGCGAGCGCCTTGGCGGTCTTGAGGTTGGTGACGGTTGTTATCGATGTCGCTTGATGTGAATCAATGCACAACTGAGATTAACGTTGCAGCGTCTTGTCGTTCGATCTGGGCGACGTGACGAAGCCGCGGGCACTCGGGCAAAGCGGGCGATACCGCACACTCTTCCGCGACCTCGCATCCGAATCAGAAACGGACGAGAAGACCATCAGTCGGCTTTCTAAAAGGCAGGGCCGCATGAACGACGATCAGACACGCAGTCGGGATGCGATACGTCCATGACGGACATTGCCGAGTGGCTGGCATCTCTGGACTTGGTGCAATATGCGCAGACCTTTGCTGAAAACGGAGTCGATCTCTCCGTCGTGCGTGATCTCACGGATGATGACTTAAAAGAGCTCGGGGTTTTGTTGGGACACCGGCGGAAACTGCTGCGCGCAGCCGCAAACATTGCCCCGAAAGAACCCGCGCCAGCGATGAAGCCCGAAACAGCGTCCCGGCCGGAGGCTGAGCGCCGCTTACTCTCCGTCATGTTCTGTGACCTGGTTGGCTCGACCGCTCTCACAGCGCGACTTGACCCGGAAGACGTGCGGGACGTGATGGCGACCTATCATTCCTGCATCGCCGAAGTGCTTGGCCGGTTCAACGGCATGATAGCCCGGTACATGGGCGATGGGGTGCTCGCTTATTTCGGCTATCCCCAGGCGCACGAAGATGATGCCGAGGAGGCGGTGCGAGCAGGACTCACCGTTATTGAGGAGGTGCGCAAAATACAAGGTCCTGACGGCGTCGCGTTGCAAGCCCGTGTGGGCATTGCGACAGGTATTGTGATCGTTGGAGACCTTCTCGGTACCGGGTTGGCACAGGAGCAGGCGGTCGTTGGTGAAACGCCGAATTTGGCCTCACGGCTCCAGGCGCGTGCTGATCCCGGCACCGTGCTGATCTGCGCCAATACGCGTAGCCTTACGACCGGGCATTTCAATTACCAAGATTTGGGGCCGGTTACACTCAAAGGCTGGACGCAAGCAATTCCGATCTGGCAAGTGCTGGGCGCCACGGACGTCGAAAGCCGGTTCGAAGCGCGGCACAGGAGCAAATCCGCCCCGCTCATCGGCCGGGATGAAGAGCTTCAGCTTGTTCTTCGCCGGTGGCGGCAGGCGGCCGGCGGCGAGGGCCGTGTTATCGTGGTCTCCGGCGAAGCGGGCATCGGTAAATCACATCTCACATTGGCACTGCAGGAAGGTCTTCACGGAGAGCCTCACACCCCGATTCGCTATTTCTGCTCGCCACATTACTCCAACACGGCGCTACACCCTTTCATCACTCAGCTCGCGCGATCTGCGAATTTTCAGCGCGACGACACGGGCACGCAAAAACTGGCGAAGCTCGACGTGCTGGTAAGGGAATTCACCAACGACGCCGACGAGATCGTTGCACTC
>JBARNC010000203.1:0-4313 GCA_049802775.1 Pseudolabrys sp.
GCTGCGCTGCGATCACGCAATAATCGAATCCGATTAGACGGCACCTTGAATCAATGTTGCGCACTTGCATTCGTCATTGAATCAATATTGCTCGTTTTGGTTGTCAAAATAGTTTTGCAACACATTCGGGGGTAAAGCGGACATCGCTCCAGCATCGCAAAATGTCCGCTTATGACCCAAAGGGGACATCCCTAGTAGCACCGCACATGTCTGCTTTTGAGGGGAAAGCGGACATTCTCGCGCATCTAAGGCAGTGGCAACTTTCACGAATGGATTTAGTTGCCGTCAGTCTCGATTGCCTTACAGGTCTGCCACGGACTTGTAGCTACCGCCTTTCTCTCGATTGTTTTGTCCGCATCTCTGCTGGCAGTTGCCCAAGCAATAATTCCCCATACCCCCACACCTCTCTTGGCAGTACTTTAAACAATCCTTGGCGCGAATGCTATTTCGCGATGTGCTGCTGTTCAACCCCGATTGTCTGCTTTCGGGGGTAAAGCGGACATGTCTTTTCGCAAAGCAAATGTCCGCTATTGGCACAAAGCGGACATGGGCCGTAATTGCCACTCACCGCCTGCTGGCAAAGTGCTAGGCTTTAAGCCTTGCTCACGGCGTGTTCTCAGGGGGCGCATGAAACGGCGCGAGTTCATCAACTTGCTCGGCGGGGCGGCGGCAGCGTTGCCGCTAGCGGCACGCGCGCAACAGCCAGACCGGATGCGGCGCATCGGCTTGCTCACGGGTGGCACTGCGGACCAATCCGAAAACAAGGCTCGCATCGCGGCGTTTCTGCTGGGGCTGCAGGAATTAGGTTGGACCGATGGCCGCAACTTGCAAATCGTATATCGTTGGGCCGGAGGCACCGCCGACGCTCGCAAATCTGCGTCCGAATTGGCTGCGCTCGCGCCGGACGTCATCCTGGTCACTGGCGGCACGGGTGCGGGGCCGATGCTCCAGGCAACCCGAACTGTGCCGATCGTGTTCGTAATCGTTCCCGATCCGGTTGGTTCCGGCTTTGTCAAACGTCTGTCGCGGCCGGGCGGCAACGCCACCGGCTTTATGATGTTCGAATACAGTTTGTGTGGGAAATGGCTGGAACTGCTCAAGCAAATCGCGCCGCGCGTGACGCGACCAGCGGTCCTTCGCGACCCCACCATAGAGGCCGGGATCGGTCAGTTCGCCGTAATCCAGTCCGTGGCGCCGTCGGTTGGCGTCGAGGTGAGCCCGATTAACCTAACCAACGCGGCCGAGATCGAGACCGAAGTCGCCGCCTTCGCGGGCTCCGAGAATGGCGGTCTGATCTCGACGGCGAGCGCAATGTCGCTGCTCCATCATAATCTGATCATCACGCTTGCCGCCCGATTTAAACTGCCTGCGGTCTACCAAGAACGCTCGTATGTTGTCGCCGGCGGATTGGCCTCGTATGGGTCGAATTTCCTCGATCAGTATCGGCGCGCAGCTGCTTATGTCGATCGCATCCTCAAAGGGGAGAAGCCCGCCGACCTGCCGGTACAGGCGCCGACCAAGTACGAGCTGGTGATTAATCTCAAGACCGCCAAGGCGCTCGGCCTCACCGTGCCACCGGGCCTACTGAACGCTGCCGATGAGGTGATCGAATAAGATCGGCAATGTCCGCTATTGGCACAAAGCGGACATACCGAGTTGCACCGCACATGTCCGCTTTCGGGGGTAAAGCGGACATGGCCCCGGTTTCAGACCGAACACGCAGCGTCTTGTCCGTCAGGTCGCCGACAAATGGTGACTTGGCCGTCGGGCGGTGCCACTGGCATCGCCTCATCGAAGGGCACTAATTCACCATCGATCATCCAGCCGCTCGCCGTCGATGAAGTGCGCGTGTAGCTCTTGCAATCGTAGTCGCCACAGCACCATTCGCCGGCGCTGTTCTTGAAGGCGCCGCGATTGACCCAACTGTCATGGGCAATCGCAGTTGTGGCAGCGAGAAGTGCAGGTACAAAGACAAGCAGTGAGCGGACCAAAGCTCGCGACATCGGTGGCTCCATATAAACCCCCCGGCCCAGCGTTAACTGTGTCGTCCTGAACTGCTCCTCCTTCTTCGTCTCCCTTAACTGCTGGCCGCCCCGGTTTTTGTTCGTTGCGGCCACGCAACCGGCACCGCCGAGGCGGTCGGTACCTACATCATAGCGACTGCCGGCGGCAGCGGCTGTAGCGCGTAGGTCACACACCGGTTGAATCTCGGCGTTGCAATTAAAGTCACGTTGACAGCATCGAGGGGCGGGCCCAATTTGATTATGCAAGTTCGCGAAGTCAGACGCGGAGGTTTGTATGGTACCACCGGGTCAGAATGCCGCGACAATCGCTAGCGCAAGCGTTCGGGCTCTGGCGTAGCGGCAAATTTACGAACGGCACGCCGGGAGCGGCCCCCGCGGGTCGCACCAGTTAGGCAAGACCCCAATTGGCCGTTTCCCGCCGTGCACCACCTGTCTGCGCGGAGTTAGCCGATGACGGACATCACGCGGCGTGGTGTAGACAAGCTTGGTCCAGAGAAATCAGGCCCGGAGCAATACGTTCCGCCGGACCGGCGTGCACCGAAAGAACTGAGCGATGTCGATCAGGCGGCGGCGAACGCAATCGAGGGTGAGATCCGAGAGTTCGCCCGGCGCGACGTGTCGTCTCTGCAACGGCAGCGAAGCGAGGCTGACCCGGCCAATGACCCAGCCGCCGAAAACCTGAATGAGTTGATCCGGCGCGTTGCTGGCGCTTCGGCGGAGGAAGTCGACCAGGTCATTCTCAAACTGCAACGCATACGCGACATGCTGCACGGCGAAGGCGAACGCTTGAGTCGTGAGATTGCCCGCTACGCCAGCTTAAATCAGCATTTGATGAGCGGGATGAAAGTCATCGCCGAAAACCTCATACAATGGCAACGCGCCTCCGTGAACCATGAGCAGTTGATGGCGGGATTCAAGTCGCGGTGGCTGAGCACCTGATTGCTGCGGGCCCCAGCAACGATTCGGTAACCCTTTGTTGAAAGGGAGTTCGAAATGACCAAAGGTGGGCGCTTCAGCACGGCCACTTTTGTAGCATTGATCGGGCTCATGTGGGTGGCCGGCGAAGCGAGTGCCGCGCAGTGCGGCAGCACAGCTGCGGGCTTTGAGGCATGGAAGCAGCAGTTCGCCGCTGAGGCGAGGGGAAGGGGCGTGAGCGCGTCAACCCTCGCAGCCTTGGGGGCGACGAGCTATGCGACCGCGACCATCGCAGCTGACCGCGGCCAAAGAAGTTTCAGCCTATCGCTCGATCAGTTTCTCGCCAAACGCGGCGGTGCGACCATTGTCGCGCGCGGACGTGGACTCAAGCAATCCCATGCAGCGCTCTTCGCATCAATCCAGCAGCGCTATGGCGTCCCGCCAGGGCCGCTCCTGGCCATTTGGGGTATGGAGACGGCATTCGGAAGCCAACGCGGGAGTCAGAACACTCTGTCGGCCGTAGCTACTCTCGCCTACGACTGTCGTCGGTCGGCCTATTTTACCGACCAACTTAACGCAACGCTGACTTTGATCGATCGCGGCGTCCTCTCGGCGAGCACACGGGGCTCGATGCACGGTGAAATCGGCCAGACACAGTTCTTGCCTAAGAATATCTTGAATTACGGCTCTGGAAATCTCGACGTCGCGGCCAACGCGCTCACCTCAACAGCAAATTTCCTTAAGGCTCATGGCTGGCGCGCCGGCGCGGGATACCAGCCGGGGGAAGCCAATTTCGCGGCGATCCAGGCATGGAACGCGGCTCCGGTTTATCAGCGCGCCATTGCGCTTATGGGCCGACAGATTGACGGAGGAGATGGCAAGTCCGCGGAGCACTGAGTCTCGTTCGCGAAGCAGACATACAGGCCCGAAGTAGCTGAATTTGCCTTAGGAAACCGCGAGGGGATGTCCGCTTTTAGCCCTTAGCGGACATGCGCGCTTGTGCACTGCAAATGTCCGCTTTTGACCCAAGGCGGACATCCTGGCGGTGGCGGTTTTTACCGCCGCGCCGTCAGACAGCAGCAAAATATTAAGGGGCGTCGAGGACAATAGGCGCTGGCTGCGATTTCGGAACGCCGAAGCTAATCGTGGACCCCATACGCGAGATACGCCGACTACGGCAAAAATATACTGACCAGCTGCTTACGCTGCTGGCTCTATTTATTGCGCTCGAAATGTTCGTATTTTCACCGCTTCAGGCAATGGGCATCTTTGCGTTTCAAGGCTTCGTAGTTGCCACCCTGTTAGCAATCATAGCTGGCATGCTCATTATTTCTGACCATCCCGCGGCATTTGCCGTGATGTCGATCTGCCTTG
>JBARNC010000204.1:0-1519 GCA_049802775.1 Pseudolabrys sp.
GTCAAGGCGCGAGTCTGTTGGCCGCTTTGCGCGTGTTGGGTATTCGCTGCTCGCAATAGCGCGCACGCGACATGCGCGGCCACCCATTGCGGCGGAATGAGCCATGATTTCATGCGCCAAGCGGCACCACGTTGTTTCGCCAGCACTCGACGCATGATAGATGCCGGAAAAGTGCGAGCGGTCACCAGCCGACGCGAACTTGTCACCGATGGACACGATTGCGGCGGCCAAATCGGCAGCAAAGGTAGGAGCGCCCCATTGATCGTCAACCACGGCGATCTCGTCGCGATCACGGGCAAGCCTCAGCATGGTCTTCACAAAGTTATGCCCAATCGGACTGCAGACCCAACTCGTGCGCAATATCACGTGATTACTTGCGCAAGACGCGACCGCGATTTCCCCTGAGAGTTTTGATTCGCCATACACGCTTAATGGGTTCGTAGGATCTGTTTCGAGATAGGGCGCTTGCTTTCTGCCGTCGAAGACATAGTCGGTCGACAGATGGATGACGGGTGCGCCGGCAGCCTCCGCAGCTGCGGCGACAAAGCCGGCCCCGTCTCGATTAATGGCAAAGGCAGCCTCCTTATCGTCTTCGGCTTTGTCGACAGCGGTATAGCCGGCTGCGTTTACGACGAGGTCGGGATTGAAAGCGACGACGGCCGATAGCAAACGGCGTCGATCGGTGACGCTGACAGTGGAGCGGCCCACGAGAGCCACGTGATCTCGCCGAAGATTGTACGCACGGGCCAGCGCCTGTGCGATTTGTCCGTGCTCCCCCGCGATGAACACTCGTTGAGGCATGAGCTCACACGGCCAAAAGGCCCAATCGGTTGCCGGCGTAGATCGCCTTACGCAATGGCTGCCACCATGCCTTGTTGTTTAAGTACCAAAGCACCGTTTTCCGAAGTCCGCTCTCGAAGGTCTCGCTTGGTCGCCAGCCCAGTTCTTTCTCGACCTTGGTCGGATCGATCGCATAGCGCCGATCGTGTCCAGGCCGATCGGGGACAAAGCTGATCAATTGGCGTCGCGGCGCACCCGCAGGGGCAATATCGTCAAGAAGATCGCAGATCGCATGTACGACCTGAAGATTCGTGCGCTCACAGCGCCCACCGATATTGTACCTGCTCCCTGGTCGCCCCTCGGTGAGGACCAGAACGAGGGCCCTCACGTGATCTTCTACGTAAAGCCAATCGCGAATGTTGCCGCCGTCGCCGTAGACAGGGAGCGGCTTGCCCTCGATGGCGTTCAAGATCATGAGTGGAACGAGCTTTTCGGGAAAATGGTACGGTCCATAATTGTTCGAACAGTTCGAAATTAATGCGGGCAGCCCGTAGGTTTCATGCCAGGCCTGGGCGAAATGATCACTCGCCGCTTTGCTTGCTGAATATGGGGACCTCGGATCGTATGGCGTCTGCTCGGAAAAATAGCCATCGGGCGGGAGCGAGCCGTAGACCTCGTCGGTAGAAATATGGTGGAAGCGAAAGCTATTCCGCTCTTTGGCCGGGAGCTTTAACCAATA
>JBARNC010000205.1:0-19273 GCA_049802775.1 Pseudolabrys sp.
CACCATCGGCGCTGCATGGGCTTCCGCGCATTATGGCGAATCGGCAAGTTACGCCTGCAGCGAAGAGCGCGCGCTGCTCGCGCCATTGTCGCTATCCGCATTGCGGCTTCCGCCGGCGACGGTCGCAAGTCTTGCTCGTGTCGGCTTGAAGTGCATCGGCGATATCGCCGATCTGCCGCACGCGCCACTCACGGCACGCTTCGGCTCAGAAGTGTTGCGCCAGCTCGACCGTGCGCTCGGCCACGAACATGAGCCGCTAACGCCGCGGCTGCCGGTTGCACCTTATGTCGCCGAGCAACGTTTTGCCGAACCAATCACACGCGAAGAAAACGTTCTAGCAATTATCGGGCGGCTGGCGCGCCGACTGCAATTCGCGCTCGAGCGACGCGGCGATGGTACCCGTCGTATCGAGTTGACCTTGTTCCGCACCGACGGCGTAGTTCGCCGCATTGCCGCCGGCACCTCGCGGCCGTTGCGCGATCCGGATGAGATCCGCGCATTGTTCGTGGAGCGGCTCGCCGCGCTCGCCGATGCGCTCGACCCAGGCTTCGGCTTCGACATGGCGCGGCTGTCGGTCATTGTCGCCGAGCCCTGCCCACCCGAACAGATTGGCATCGGCAGTGGTGAGGATGAGGCTGAGCTTTGCCGCCTGGTCGATCGCCTGAGTGCGCGATTAGGCGCACGGCGCGTGCGCCGGCTAACCGCTCAGGACAGCCACATTCCGGAAGTGGCCGAGGCCGCTCTCCCCGCACAGGCCATCAACGGCGATGCCGGCTGGCATGCGTTCCGCCGATATCGCGAGCAGATAGAGCTTTCGCCGCGCCCACTGCGGCTGCTGACGCGGCCGGAGCCGATCGAGGCGGTGGCGGAAGTGCCGGATGGGCCGCCTTTGCGCTTCCGATGGCGGCGTGCGCTGCACGAGGTAGTCGCTGCCGAAGGCCCCGAGCGTATCGAAGGCGTCTGGTGGAGCGAACACGGAGGGCCCGCCCGGGATTACTTCCGCGTAGAGGACAAGAGCGGCCTGCGCTTCTGGCTATTCCGCGCCGGGCTCTACCGCGATCTCGGAGCAGCGGCGCCAACGTGGTTCCTGCACGGGACGTTTGCGTGAGGTTCGAAGAATGTAATGCGTTATCTCGAATTCGCCGTTGCCTCGAACTTCTCTTTTTTGCGCGGGGCCTCGCACCCGGAAGAGCTGATGGTGCAGGCCGCCCATATTGGGCTGGCGGGCTTAGGACTCTGCGACCGCAATTCGGTGGCCGGCGTGGTGCGCGCGCATCTGGCCAGGCGCGAGCAAAATCTCTCTCTGCGCTATCACCCGGGCGCACGGCTTGTGTTCGCCGATGGTACGCCCGACGTGCTCGTTTATCCGCGCGACCGCTCCGGCTGGGGCCGGCTCACACGCCTGCTCACCGTGGGAAATCTCCGCGCCAAGAAGGGCGACTGCATTCTGTATCTTGACGACCTGCTTGCGCATGCCTTCGGGCTTGAATTGATAGCCATGGGCGGCGATGCACGGTTGTTGGCGCGCCTGCGCGAAGCTGTCCCACACCGCGTGCGGCTGGCCGCCTCCATGCTCTATTGCGGGCGCGACCGCGCGCAGCTAGTGCGCATGAAAGAACTTGCGCGCGTGGCCAGTGTGCCACTAATCGCGGTCAACGACGTGCTCTATCATCATCCCCACCGCCGGCCACTCGCCGACGTGCTCACCTGCATTCGCGAGAAAACCACCATCGACCGCGGCGGGCGCAAACTTGCTGCAAATGCCGAGCGATATCTGAAACCGCCACAAGAAATGATGCGGCTGTTCTGCGACACGCCGGAAGCAATCGAGGAAACATTGCGTTTAAACGACGCGCTTTCTTTCTCACTCGACGAGCTGCGCTACGAATATCCCGACGAACAGGTGGAAGGCTTCAGCAACGCCCAGGATGCGCTAGCGAACCTCACCTATGAAGGCGCCGCCTACCGCTATCCGCAAGGGATTCCCAACAAGGTGCGCGCCTATCTCGAGCATGAGCTGAAACTGATCGCGCAATTGCAATACGCACTCTATTTCCTCACCGTCTATGACATCGTGCGCTTCGCGCGCTCACAAAATATTCTTTGCCAGGGTCGCGGCTCTGCCGCCAATTCCGCGGTCTGTTACTGCCTCGGCGTCACGGAGGTTGACCCCGACCGCGCCGACCTGCTGTTTGAGCGCTTCATTTCTCCTGAGCGGCGCGAGCCACCCGACATCGACGTCGATTTTGAGCATGAGCGGCGCGAAGAGGTCATTCAATACATCTACGGCAAATACGGACGTAAACGCGCCGGCATCGTCGCCACCGTGATTTCCTATCGCGGCCGCTCGGCAATCCGCGAGGTCGGCAAGGCTTTTGGTTTGAGCGAAGACACCATCGGCGCGCTGTCGTCGTCGATCTGGGGGGGCGGCGGTGGCGCGGTATCGCAGGACGCCGTCACACGCACCGGCCTCGACCCGCAAAACCGCCGTATGCGCCAGATCGTTGCACTCGCGCAAGAAATCAATGGTTTCCCGCGCCATCTTTCCCAGCATGTCGGCGGTTTCGTTATCACCCGCAGCCGGCTCGACGAAGTAATGCCAATCGGCAATGCGGCGATGGATGAGCGTACCTTTGTCGAATGGGACAAAGACGACCTCGACGCGCTGGGCATCTTGAAAATCGACATGCTTGGCCTCGGCATGCTGTCCTGCCTGCGCAAGGCGCTCGATCTGGTGGACAAGCATTACGGCGAGCGGCTCATGCTTTCCACCATCCCGTCCGAAGACCCCGCCGTGTACCGCATGCTGCAACGCGCGGACTCGCTCGGCGTGTTCCAGGTGGAAAGCCGAGCGCAGATGACCATGTTGCCGCGTTTGAAGCCGCAGAATTTCTATGACCTGGTAATCGAAGTAGCGATCGTACGGCCGGGCCCGATCCAGGGCGACATGGTGCATCCTTATTTGCGCCGCAGGCGCGGCCAGGAATCAATCTCGTATCCCTCAAAGGAACTTGAAGCAGTGCTGTCGAAGACTCTGGGCGTGCCCCTTTTTCAGGAGCAGGCGATGAAGATCGCCATCGTCGCCGCCGGCTTCACTCCCTCGGAAGCCGACCGGCTGCGCCGCGCCATGGCAACCTTCAAGCGCGTCGGCACCATCGGCACCTTCCAGCGCAAGATGATCGACGGCATGCTGGCAAACGGCTACGAACGCGATTTCGCCGAGCGCTGCTCTCAGCAAATCGAGGGCTTCGGCGAATATGGCTTTCCGGAAAGCCACGCGGCGAGTTTTGCACTCTTGGTCTATGCCTCGGCCTGGCTGAAATGCCACTATCCGGACGCATTCGCTGCCGCGCTTTTGAACGCCCAGCCGATGGGTTTCTATGCACCAGCACAGATTGTGCGCGACGCGCGCGAGCACGGCGTCGAGGTTCGGCCACCCGACATCAACCATTCACACTGGGATTCGACGCTCGAACCAGGCCCGCACGCAGCCGGGCGCCTGCATGAACTGCATCGCGAGATGCGGGACGATGTGCGCACCACCTGCGCCGCCCGTCTTGGACTACACGAAATCAAGGGACTGAGCGAGGAAGATGCCATGCTGGTCGTGGAAAAGCGCGGCCGCGCCTACGATTCCGTGAGGGATGTCTGGCTGCGCACCGGACTTTCTCCGCGCGTGCTGGAACGGCTGGCCCATGCTGATGCCTTCGGCTCGCTTGGCCTGACCCGCCGTGAAGCGCTGTGGGCCGCCAAGGCGCTCAGCCGCGTCGGTGACCGCGACGACGATCTACCGCTGTTTGCCATTGATGGCGCCGCCGCGCCGACACGCATCGTCTCACGTGAGCCCGACGTACGCCTGCCCCCGATGCCTATCGGCGAGGAAGTCATCAACGACTACCGTTTCCTGCACCTGTCGTTGCGCGCACATCCGGCGCAATTCCTGCGGCTCGACCTTGACGCCCGCGGCATCAAGCAAAACGAGACGCTACGCCACACGCCCTCCGGCGCGCGCACGCGCATCTCCGGGCTGGTTACTTGCCGGCAGCGGCCAGGCTCGGCAAATGGCGTCGTGTTCATGACCATCGAAGACGAAACCGCGGTCGCCAATGTAATCGTATGGCCGAAAGTATTCGAGCGCCTGCGGCCTGTGATCTTAGGCGCGCGCTATGTAGCGGTCGCCGGCCTCGTGCAAGAAGAAAGTGGCGTCATCCACGTCGTTGCCGAGCAGGTGAAGGATCTTACGCACTTTCTGGCACGGCTGGCCGAACATGGCGCCGAGATTGACGGCCTGACACGCTGTGACGAGGTACGCCGACCGATCGAGGACCAACGCGAAACACGTCTCGCCGGTGGCCGCCACAACCGCCTCGTCCAGCTCATGGACGAAATGCCGGAACTCGCGGGCGATCTCGATGTCTCAGCGCGTGGCTCGGCGCATGCGCCGACGCGGCGGGCTATTGCGGCACCACTTCGCCGCGTCCAACATTGACACGGTCGGCCTCTAGCGCACCATCTGACTTCTTGAGTGCGCGTACGATCGCGATATGCGCACCGGGCTTCAGCTCGCTCTTATCGCCCAACACATAGGCGCGGATGACAGCATCGGGCGGAATTATAATTTTCTTTTCACCGTCCTTGTACTTGATCATCACCACCTGGCCATCGACGCTACCGACCGTCTGGTCGACCGTACCGTTGGTCATCGTGCTGTTTGGTCGAGCGTCCCACGACCGATGGCCCTCACTCAGCCCATGCTGAGATTCGGCCAAAATCGTCACCTGGATTGCGCGCTGGCTTCCATCCGGCTGCGGCATCGCGCCGACGCCAATATAAGAGCCGGGCTTGAGGTCGGCGAGCTTCGCCTCGGCCACGCCGAACACTGTGGCATTCGCGGCGAGACTGACCTTCACTTCGCCGAGCTTGTCAGACCTGATCGCCAGTACGGTACCGTCGAAACTTTCGACCACGCCGGTAATGCGCAAAGTTTGCTGCTGTGCTCCTGAAAAACCAACTGCGAGCAACAGGAGTACAAAGGTGAAGGCAAATCGTCCGATCATCGTGTCACATCGCCGGCGTCACGCTGCGGCCGACATACATCGTCTTCGCCAGAATCGAGCCATCGGGTTGTTTGTCCCAACCGAAGATAATGATCTGCGCTCCCGCCTTGAGCTCATCTTTATTGCCGGGCGCGGCCGCCGCGATTGTAGTTTGCGGCGTCACGACAATTTTCTTTTCGCCGTCCTTGTATTTCACCATCAGCGTCTCGCCATCCTTGGACGCTACTATGTTCTCCACGTAAGCGTTGGTCATGGTGCTGCCCGGCCGCGCATCCCACGGCCCGTGCCTATCGGGCACCACGCCGCGCTGCGCCTGCAGAAAGATATGAATCGAGAAAGCCTCGATGCTGCCGTCCGGTTGCGGCATGCCCGCGATGCCGATGAAGCTGTCGCTCTTGATGTCGGTGAGCGAAGCTTTCTCAAGCGCCAAGACGCGCGCGTCGTCGGCCAGCTTCACATTGAGCATGGTGCCGTCGCGCGCCTTGAGCGACAGTACGCCACCATCGACCTTCTCGATCTGACCGCGGATTCGGCCGGGCTGCTGCGCATAGGTGGCCGTCGCAAACATCAGCGCAAAAGCCGCGGCAGCAAAAGTCCACCGCGTTATATTTGATTTATACATTTCGATATCCTCCCGATACAATTATAGCATGCAACTCGCCTAAATCAGGCGGATAACCCCAACGCACGCAGCTTATTCCGCGGCCGCGATGTCTCACTTTTTCTTGAGCAGGTCGGCTTCGACCAGCGCCCGCAGTTCCGCGGTTACCGTAGGGCGCACACCGAACCAAAGCTGAAAGCCGCGCACCGCCTGGTGCAGCAGCATTCCGAGTCCGTCGGCTATGCGCAGGCCCCGCGTACGCGCCGAGGCAAGCAGTCCGGTCACCAGAGGGTCATAGACCAGGTCGGCGACCACCAGGGATGGGGGACAGCGAAGATTGAACTCGAGCGGCGGTTGCCCGACCATTCCCAGTGTCGTGGTGTTGACCAAGAGTCCCGCGCCGCCGAGCAACCCGGTGGTCTCCTCCCAGCCGGCGACTTGCACGCGGTCGCCAAATTTTTTTCGCAGCGCCTTCGCGCGCGCCTCCGTCCGATTGATCACATAGACACGGCCGACTTCGCGCGCGAGCAACGCGAATATCACCGCGCGCGCACCACCACCGGCGCCGAGCACCACAGCCGTCGACAGGCCGCGATCCCAGCCCGGCGTGGCAGCATCGAGATTGGCAAGAAACCCCTCGACGTCGGTATTGGTCGAACGCAGCTTGCCATTGTCGTACCAAAGCGTGTTTGCGGCGCCGACGGCACGCGCGCGATCGTCGGGTTCAGACAGTCTGAGCGCGGCCTCCTTATGCGGCACTGTGATGTTGGCCCCGACATAGCCATTGGCGCGCAGATTTTTTACGAAATCGGCGAACTTCTCCGGCGGCACCGCCTCGCGCCGGTACTCCGCATCGAGCTTGTGCTGCTTGATCCAGTAATTGTGGATTAACGGCGAGCGCGAATGGCCGGCGGGCCAGGCGATGACGCAGACGGCTTTGTGTTCTTTACTCATTACTCCGCTACATTATGTTGCGTCAGCGCCCGGTGCATGTAGTCCGCGCCGCGCGACCCGTCAACGCTTACGGCTCGGCTCCTTACGCGACATTTTCTCTCTTTACCACTCTTCACTTGTGTAACCCAAAAATACTGGTCGGAACGAGACGCTCATGAAATCCGTTTTCCTCGACTGCAATGACCAGCTTGCTCCCGTTTGGACAAGAGTCATCCGCCCAGACGATCCTCCAATTGACGTCAACCGCAAGGCGTTTACACGCGACGAGCTGCCGCGCATCATCGGCGGCTACGACATCGCAATCGACGACCACTCCTACATGCCGACGCCGCTGGTCGCGCAGTGTCCCGATCTCAAGCACGTCGTTTTCCTTGGCACAGGGGCGGCGAGCTACATGAACGTCGATGAGCTCAATGCGCGCGGCATCAAGGTACACATCATCAAGGGTTACGGTGACACCGCGGTGGCCGAGCATACCATCGCGCTGATGTGGGCTTGCGCGCGCGAGCTCGCGCGCATGGATCGCGAGGTACGCAGCGGCGTTTGGACACCGCACGAAGGCGTGCAACTCCTTGGCAAGACGCTGGGTGTGATCGGGCTTGGCGGCATCGGCCGTGAGGTGGCGCGCATCGGCAAGGGCATGGGCATGAACGTGATCGGCTGGAATCGCAACAGGCACGCCGAGATCGACGTGCCGCTGGTGGACGTCGATACGCTGCTCGCCCGCGCCGATGTGGTATCGATGAATTTGGCACTCGGCGACGAGACGCGCGGTTTTCTCTCCGCCGAACGGATCGCGCGCATGAAGAAGGGCGTTATCTACATCAATACCGCGCGCGGAGCGCTCGCCGATGAGGCCGCACTCATTGCAGCGCTCAAAATTGGCCATATCCGCCACGCGGGGCTCGATGTTTTCCATAAGGAGCCGTTACCGTCACATCATCCGCTGGCGAAGCTCGATAACGTGACACTGTCCGCGCACGCAGCATTCCGCACGCCGGAGGCTTCCGAAACGCTGCTGCGCCGCGCGATCGATATCGTGAAGATAATCGTCGGCTAAAGTTTCTCACAGGCGTTGACATTAGCTCCGCTCATTCCCGCGCAAGCGGGGTATCTGCCCTTTTGAGCGACCTTTGTCGCGAGCGCGATGCCTGCATTGACCTCCCCGCGTTCCCGGTCACAATAAGAAAAAAGACGGGGAAGACGCGTGAAACCAGCGCCATTTGCGTACAAGAAGGCGCGCTCGCTCGACGAGGCGGTAGCGCTGCTCGGCGAGAACGACGCGCGGCTGCTGGCCGGTGGGCAGAGCCTCATTGCCACGCTGAATATGCGCCTGTCCGCGCCGAGCCTGCTCATCGACATCAACGGTTTGACTGGCCTCAACGGCATTTCCGTGAAAGCCGGCGCGGTGGAAATCGGCGCACTTGCGCGTCATGCTCAGGCCGAGCGTTCCGACGTGATTGCCAAGCATGCGCCGTTGATCGCGTGCGCCATGCCGCATATCGGCCATCCCGCCATTCGCAATCGCGGCACTTTCGGCGGTTCGATCGCCTTTGCCGATCCGGCCGCGGAATTGCCAGCTTGCCTGCTAGCGCTTGACGGAGAGATCGAGGCAACTGGGCCGAAAGGGAAGCGCACCGTCAAGGCGCAGAATTTCTTCAAAGGCTTGTTCGAGACGGCATTGGCGGCGCAAGAGGTGCTCACGGCTATCCGCGTGCCTGCTACGAACAAAGACACGCGCGTTGGCTTTGCCGAACTTGCACGCCGCCACGGCGACTACGCGATCGTTGGCCTTGCCGCCAGCGCGCGCGCCGACGGCAAGGGCCTCGCTGACGTGCGGCTGGCCTATTTTGGCATCGGTAGTACGCCGGTGCGCGCGAAAAAAGCCGAGACGGCGCTGGCCAGCGGCAATATCGATGCCGCAGTTGCCGCGCTCGATCTTGATCCGAATGACGACGTCCAGGCGACCGCCAAGGTGAAAAAACATCTCGCCGGTGTGTTGCTCCGCCGCGTGGCCAAACAGCTGCTGGAGGCGCGGCCATGAGCGACCACGCGCTCGACATTTCTCTGACCGTCAACGGCGAGCGCGTGCAGGAGCGCGTGGATGCTCGCACGACGCTGGTCGATTTCCTGCGCGAAGGTATTGCCCTCACAGGCAGTCACGTCGGCTGTGAGCACGGGGTCTGCGGCGCCTGTACCGTCCGGGTAAATGACGAAATCGTGCGCGGTTGCCTGATGCTGGCGGTGCAGTGCGACGGCGCCAAAGTCGAGACAATCGAAGGAATGTCTGACTCCGGCGAGGTCGCTGATTTGCAAGCGGCGTTTGAGCAGAGGAACGCCCTGCAATGCGGTTATTGCACGCCCGGCATGCTGGCCGCCGCGCAGGACCTTCTTAAACATGGCGGCGTTCCTAGCCGCGACGAAATCCGCGAGCATCTATCCGGCAACTATTGCCGCTGCACCGGCTATCACGCCATCGTCGACGCGGTGGAAGCGGTGGCGCAGGCCCGCGCGGGAGTCAAGAAATGAAAATCACTGACGATTCCCCGCCTGTGCTTAGCGCGCTTGACCGGCCCAATTCCTACATTGGCCGCTCGGTACCCCGGCCAAATCTGCAACGCCTGACGCAAGGCCGCGGGCAATATGTCAGCGACGTCACGCTGCCGCGTATGGCGCATGTCGCTTACGTGCGGTCGCCGCACGCACATGCACGCATCGTCAAGATTACAACCGAGGCTGCAAAAAAAGCGCCGGGTGTGATCGCAGTTGTCACCGGCGCTGAACTTGCAAAGGTGATGACGCCCTGGGTTGGCGTGCTCACCCATTTGAAGGGCCTGAAATCGGCGCCGCAAAGTCCGATTGCCGTCGAGCGGGCGTGCTGGCAGGGCGAGGCCGTGTGTGCCGTGGTCGCGCGTACACGCGCCGAGGCTGAAGATGCCTGTGAGCTGGTCGAAGTCGGTTATGAGGAATTGCCGGCAGTCACAGACCCGGAAACCGCGCTCGATGGCAAGACGCCGGTGATCCACCCCTCGCTTGGCGACAATCTTTGCTTCGAGCGGAAACTTGATGTCGGCGCGGTGGACAAGGCATTCGCTGAATCGGATGCGGTCGTTGAGACAACTTTTCGCTTCGGCCGTCATACCGGCGTGACCAACGAGCCGCGCGCAGTTGTCGCCGACTGGAATGAGGGCGATCGGCGCATGACCGTTTATCACGGCACGCAGGCGCCCCACATGATGCAGAGCCTGTTTGCCAAGCATCTGGGCGTTGCCGAGCACCAGGTCCGTGTGCTCACCAAGGACGTCGGCGGGTCGTTCGGTATCAAGGTGCACACTTACGCCGACGAGATGGCAACAGTTGCCTTGTCAAAGCTCCTCAAGCGGCCGGTAAAGTTCGTCGCTGATCGCATTGAAAGCTTTGTCACCGACATCCACGCCCGCGACCACCGCATCAAGGCGAAGATCGGCGTCAGCAAGGATGGCACGATTACCGCATTTGAGATCGATGACCTGACCGGCATTGGCCCTTACTCGGTCTACCCGCGCACCAGTGGCATTGAGGCTAACCAGATCGTCAACCTTACGGGCGGGCCTTACAACTGCCCGAACTACCGCGCGCAGACACGCGTGGTTTTTCAGAACAAAAATGTCATGTGCCAGTATCGCGCGGTCGGTCATCCAATCGCGGTCGCTGTGACCGAAGGATTGGTCGAGCTCGCCGCCGCCAAGATCGGCATGGATCCCCTCGAACTGCGCCGGCGCAATCTCATCGCCGACGATGCCTATCCAACGCAATCAGCCTCGGGCCTCAAGTTCGAGTTGCTGTCGCACCATGAGGCGCTCGCCCATCTCGACGCGATGATGAACTACGCCGGCCTGCGGGCGGAACAGAAGAAATTGCGCGAAAAAGGAATCTATCGCGGCATCGGTTTTGCGAGTTTCATCGAGGTCACCAACCCTTCGGCGGCCTTCTACGGTGTCGGTGGCGCGCGCATCGCCTCGATGGACGGCGCCACCGTGAAGCTCGACGCCCAGGGCGCGCTCATCGTGCACACCGGAGTCACCGAGCAGGGCCAGGGTGCTGAAGCGGTAGTTGCGCAGTGCGTTGCATCATCGTTCGGCGTGCCTATGGATAAAGTGCGAGTGATCACCGGCGACACCGACAACACGCCTTATGGCGGCGGCACATGGGCCTCGCGGGCGGCCGGTATTGGCGGCGAAGCGGCCTGGCAGGCCGGCAAGGCGCTGCGCGCCAACGTGCTCGCAGTGGCGGCGAGCATCCTGCAAGCCAAGCCGGACGAGCTCGATATCCGTAACGGCGTCGTAGTGGACAAAGCGAAGGGTACCGAGCGCCTGCCGCTCGATGAACTGGCGCGCGTTGCCTACTTCCGCCCCGATACGCTTCCGCCCGGCTTCCAGGCAGAACTCTTGGTGACGCGTCATTACGTACCGCGGGCGTGGCCGTTTGCCTTCACCAACGGCATCCAGGGGAGTTATCTCGAAGTCGATACCGACACCGGCTTCGTAAAACTTCTGAAGCATTGGTGTGTGGAAGATTGCGGCACCATCATCAATCCGCAGCTCGTCGACGAGCAGATCCGCGGCGGCGTGGTGCAGGGCATTGGCGCCGCGCTGTTCGAGCACTGTCTCTATGATGAGCGCGGTCAGTTGCTCAACGGCAACATGGCCGACTATCTGGTGCCAATGGCAGCGGAAATGCCCGACATCGAATGCGGCCATGTGGTCTCACCCACCGCCGACAGTGAGCTTGGCGCCAAGGGCGCGGGCGAAGCCGGCACTGCCGGCGCGCCTGGCTCGGTGATGAATGCAATCAACGACGCGCTGCGTCCGCTCGGCGCGCAGCCGCTCACCGACATGCCGTTCACACCGGACAAGATTTTGCAAGCCCTGGGGAAAGTTTAGCTCAAGTAGCGCGGGGTGGCGTGCCGAGTTGCTCCTTGAAGAACGCCAGTGTCCGCGCCCAGGCCAGATCGGCAGCTTCCTTGTTGTAGCGCGTCCCGCCGGTGTCATTATTGAAGGCGTGATTGACACCCGGATACATGTAGATCGTGTAGCGCTTGCCACTTGCCCTCAACGCCGCCTCATAGGCTGCGATGCCAGCATTCACGCGCTGGTCAAGCTCGGCATAATGAAGCAGCAGCGACGCGTGGATGGCTGGCACTTCGTCGGCGGGAACCTGTAAACCGTAATAGACGACCACGGCTTTAAGGTCAGGGCTCGCGGCGGCCATGCGATTAGCCACGCCGCCACCAAAGCAGAAGCCGACGACACCGACATTGCCGTCCGATTCGGCATGCGTGCGAATGAATGGAACTGCCGCAATGGCAGCCGCCGTGATATCTTTGGGATCGGTTTTGGCGTGAAGCTCGCGCGCTTTGTCCTCATCAGCCGGTGTGCCGCCGGATACCGACAGCAAGTCGGGAGCGAACGCCAAGAATCCCTCGACCGCCAGCCGTCTGGCGACGTCCTCAATATGCGGATTGAGACCGCGATTTTCCTGGATGATAATGACGGCGGGACGCTTGCCCTTCGCTTTTGGGCGTACCAGGTAGCCATTGATCTTACCCTTGGACGAGTCATAGGAAACGCGTTCCATCGCCAAGCGCGCGTCGTTTTCTGCCACGACGGCGGCTTGCGCATAGTCGTTCTTCAGCAACGGCAATAGTGCCGCGGCTGCTGCGGTCGAACCGGTCAGCGTGGCAAGCCGGTCGAGGAAATCTCGGCGGTTAATGTCGCCGTGAGTGAAGCTGTCGTAGAGATCAATAATGTGTTGATGCATAATCTGGGTCTCCTCCCAAGAATTAGGCATTCATACGCGGGTTGTGGCGACGATCTTGCTCAAGTCACGACAGTTCTGTCAAAGCTGCCCCGCCACGCGAGTTCTGCTTGAAGGAGCACCACCGTTCGGCCCAATATTCATCCTTAAGCGCAATTCCGCGGCCAAATAAACAGCCGTTTGCTGCTAAATAGCGAGAAACGCAGGAAGGAAACGCTTCATGAACATCAAGGTCGGCAAACAAGCAATCGCCGAAGCCACGCAGAAACTCAAAAACTGGGGACGCTGGGGCAAAGAAGAGCAAATTGGCACCCTCAACCATGTTACCCCCGAGGACATCGTTAAGGCAGCGAGCCTGATCCGCTCTGGCAAGGTGTTTGCGCTTGGCATTCCACTTGATCGCACCGGTCCACAGACCGGCTTGTTCGGCGGACGCTTCAATCCTATCCACCAAATGCTGGCCACGGGCACCGACGCCATCGCCGGCCAGCAGGACTGGAACAAGATACGCTATGCCGACGACACTCTGACGCTGTGCGTGCAAGGCGCCACGCACTGGGACGCGCTCGGGCACATCTTCTACGAGGACAAGGCGTACAATGGTTACGACGCCAAGCTGATCGACTCGCGTGGCCTTTCCGTGCTCGGCATCGAGCATTCCAAGAACAAGATGGTCGGTCGTGGCGTGCTGCTCGACATTGCCCGCTTTCGCGGCGTGAAATGGATGCAAGACGGCGAAAGCATTTCTAATGACGAGCTCGATCAGTGCGCAAAGCAGCAAAATGTATCTATCGGGCGCGGCGATTTCGTGATCGTACGCACCGGGCAGATGGAACGCTGCCTCGCCGAGAAAGATTGGGGTGGCTATGCCGGCGGCGACGCGCCCGGCGTCAAATTCGAAAACTGCTACTGGTGTCAGGAAAAGCAGGTCGCCGCGATTTGCACCGACACCTGGGGTGTGGAAGTGCGGCCCAACGAAACCACCGAAGCCAACCAGCCCTGGCACTGGGTGGTGATCCCGGCCATGGGCCTTTGCATGGGCGAGATTTTCTATCTCAAGGAACTGGCCGAGGACTGCGAGCTAGACGGAATTTATGAATTTTTCTTCTGCGGCCCGCCGCTGATCATCACCGGCGGAACGGGATCGCCAATCAATCCGCAGGCGATCAAATGACGCTGTAGGCGATCAGGCGCCACAAACTCGCCGGTCATGCCCCGGGCAAGCGGGGCATCCAGTAATCCTGGCATTTGGGATAAGATCGAAATTCAGCGGTTATTGGGTCCCCGCTTTCGCGGGGACTTGCAGATGGAGGAATGCATGCCTCGTTGGCTCAAGCGTGGAATGGACGCGGGCGCAATCAAGGCGGCCGACGCCAAGGTGCGCGAGACGGTGGAGAATATTCTCACCGAGATCGATACACGCAAGGATCAGGCAGTGAAAGACTTGTCGAAGAAATTTGATAACTGGTCGCCGAAGGATTTCCGGTTGTCGCCACAGGAGATTGAGCGCGCTATCGCCCAAGTGCCCAAGCGCGATCTCGATGATATCAAATTTGCACAAGCTCAGGTGCGCAACTTCGCGCAGAAGCAGCGCGAGAGCATGCACGACCTCGAAGTCGAGACGCTGCCCGGAGTCGTTCTCGGCCACCGCCACATTCCCGTGAATTCGATCGGCTGTTACGTGCCGGGTGGGCGTTACCCCATGGTCGCATCGGCTCATATGTCGATCGTCACCGCCAAGGTCGCGGGCGTGAAGCGCATCATCGCCTGCGCGCCACCATTTAAAGGCGGACCGCATCCGGCCATTGTCGCCGCCATGCATTTCGGCGGCGCCGACGAGATTTACGTGCTCGGCGGCGTGCAAGCCGTGGCGGCCATGGCACTCGGCACCGAGACCATCAAGCCGGTAGATATGATCGTCGGCCCCGGCAATGCCTATGTGGCGGAAGCCAAGCGGCAACTGTTCGGCCGCGTCGGTATCGACCTTCTGGCCGGGCCAACCGAGACGCTGATCATTGCTGACGACAGCGTCGACGGCGAAATCTGCGCCACCGACCTGCTCGGCCAGGCAGAGCACGGCCCCACCTCCCCGGCGGTCTTAATCACCAATTCCGAGAAGCTCGCGCGTGACACCATGAAAGAGGTCGAGCGGTTGCTGTCGATCCTTCCCACAGCCGACGCCGCTGGCCAGGCCTGGAAGGACTATGGCGAGGTGATTGTTTGTGACAACGAAGTCGAGATGATCGCGGAAGCCGACCGCGTGGCGTCGGAGCATGTCCAGGTCATGACGCGAGATCCGGATGTGTTTCTTAACGGCATGAAGAACTACGGTTCGCTGTTTCTTGGACCGCGCACAAATGTGGCTTATGGCGACAAGGTCATCGGCACCAATCACACGCTGCCGACCAAAAAGGCTGCGCGCTACACCGGCGGCCTGTGGGTCGGGAAGTTCATGAAGACATGTACCTACCAGAAAGTTCTCACCGACGAGGCCAGCGCCATGATCGGCGAGTACTGCTCTCGGCTTTGCGTGCTGGAAGGTTTTCTCGGTCACGCTGAGCAGGCCAATATCCGCGTACGCCGCTACGGCGGCCGCAATGTGCCCTACGCCCGGGCGGCGGAATGACGGTTGAGCTGACGAAGACGCCGTCGTTCCGGCTCGACGGCAGGCGCGCGCTGGTGACCGGCGCCGGTCGTGGTATTGGACTCGCAGCGGTGTCCGCGCTGGCAGATGCAGGTGCACATGTCACGCTCGCCGCGCGCACGTCGAAAGAGATTGAGGAAGCAGCCGAAGCGATCCGCGCGCGTGGACAAAAGGCCGCGCCACTGACCCTCGATGTGCGCGACATCGACGCGGTTAGAAAAACGATTGCCGCACAAGAGCCCTTCGAAATCCTGGTCAACAATGCCGGGACCAATAAACCCGCGCCGTTCGTCGATGTGAAGGTCGAGGACTTCGATTTTGTTTTCTCGCTCAATGTGCGCGCCGCCTATTTCGTGGCACAGGCGGTAGCGCGCCGACTGATCGAGGCCAATCGCGGCGGCTCGATTATCAATATGTCATCGCAAATGGGCCATGTCGGCGGACCGACGCGGACGGTTTATTGCGCCACCAAACATGCGATGGAAGGCTTCACCAAGGCGATGGCCATCGAGCTCGCTCCTCATAAGATCCGCGTCAACACGCTGGCGCCGACGTTCATAGAAACGCCGATGACTCGGCCGTTTTTCCAGAACCAGGCATTCCGCGAGGACACGCTGCGACGCATCAAGCTCGGTCGCCTTGGCCAGCTCGAGGACCTCACCGGCGCCATCGTGTTCCTGGCAAGCGATGCGGCCGGGCTGATGACGGGTACGTCGCTCGTCGTCGATGGCGGCTGGACTGCGGAATAAGCGCCGTCCCGTGTCCCGGATGCGGTGCACCGCTGATCCGGAACCTTCTCAAAATTTAATTCAAAACAGATCCGGGTCTGCAGTGCACCACTTCGTGCTGCGCTGCGCCCGGGACACGAGTGCCCTACTTTAACGCCGGCAGGTCGGCGAAGTATTCCGGGTGCTCCTTCTGCACCTCGGCCATGAACTGCGGCCGGAACAGGCTCGGCACGTCGAGGCGGGGGGCGCCTTTCAGCGTGTTCATTAGCACTTCGTCCTCGGCGTTCTCGAAGGCACGCAGCACATTCGGCGAAAGCCGCGGATCAAAGGAGATGTGACGCACCGCCTTCTTGCCGATCGCGACATCGGTGCCCGGCACCCATTTAGCGAAAATCTCTACCGCCTCGTCGCGGTTGTTGCGGGTGAAATGCGAGGATTGCGCCAGACCGGCGGCGATCGCCTTCACGAGCTGCGGCTTCGCCTCCACCGTAGGCCCATGCGCGGTCGCCACCATCACATAGGACATGTGTTGGCCACCGCGGATCACCAGATACGAATCGGGCACCTGGGTGAGCACCTGCGTCACGTAGGGCTCCCATGACACCACCGCGTCGACCTTGCCCTCGGCCAGCGCCGGCGCCAGGCCGAACTGCGACCAGATGTTCTCGATGGTGAGCTCTTCGTATTTCATCTTGGCGCGGCGCAGCACCATCTTGAAATATTCGTCGGAGGTTTGCCCACGCGCCAGCCCGATTTTCTTGCCCTTGAGATCGCTAAGCTTGCCGGCCTCGATGCCACGGCCCTTCTTGGTAACGATGGCGAGTGGGTCGTCGCAATTGTCGCGGGTGGCGTCGTTCATGATGAGGCCGATTACCTTGAACGGCTCGCCGGCGTGAACCGCCTTGAGATAGGTGGTGGTACTCATGTCGCCGATTTGCGCGCGCCCGTCGTGCATGGCGTTGACCATGTCGGTGCCCGTGTCGACCACCAGCATTTTGGCATCGACGCCATGCTTGGCGAAGAAGCCCTTTTCCGCGCCGATGAACATCGGCAGATGGCCGAAATTATTGCCGATCACCACGTCAAGCTTGGGTAAATCCGCCATTGCTTACTCCCCTTTTCCCGCGCGCCATTTTTTACATTGGCCGCTCCGCCGGCCGATCGCAATCAGCTCATTTGCCCAACACCTGCGGGTTGACGCAGTTGGGCGGCGTGCGGCCGACGAGCAGCGCCTCAATATTGTCCACCACGATATTGGCCATCTCCTCGCGCACCTCCACTGTGGCGCTGCCGAGGTGTGGATTGAGCACTACGTTTTTTATCCGCCTCAATTCGGCATGCACTTTGGGCTCGTGCTCGAATACGTCAAGCCCGGCGCCGGCGATCCTCTTTGCTTTGAGCGCGCGCACCAAAGCGGCCTCATCGATGATCGGCCCGCGCGCAGTGTTGATAATGAATGCCGTCTTCTTCATCAGACCAAGCTCGCGCGCGCCAATCTGATGGCGGGTATCCGCGTTGAGCGGCGAATGCACCGAGACGAAGTCGGATTCGCGCAGTAACTGGTCGAGCGGCACGAAAGTGAGACCGGCTTCGCGCTCCTCGCTCTCCGACTTGCGGCGCGGCGTCCAATAGAGCGCCCGCATTGAGAAGCCCCGCGCGCGGCGCCCCACCGCCTTGCCGATCAGCCCGCCGCCACCGACGAGCCCGATGGTCTTGCCGTGCACGATGGCGCCGAGCAGATGCCGCGACTGGCCGCCAGGGAATTTTCCGGCGCGCACCAGCCGGTCGCCCTCCACTATGCGGCGCGCCGCCGCGAGCATTAGCCCGAAGGTGAGGTCGGCGGTCGCCTCAGTAGTCACCGGCGGGACGACGGTAACCGGAATGCCGCGCTTAGTCGCCTCGGCGACGTCGATATTGGACGGCGTAATGGATTGCGCGGCGACATGGCGCAGCTTTGAGTTGGCGGCAATGACCGCGCGGTCGATCTTGTCGTGCAGCAGGCAGAACAAGATGTCGGCCTTGCGCACGGCGGCAATCAGCGCGCGATGAGGAATGATGCGGCTGTCGTCAGGGAACACCTTCACGCTTGCCAGCGCGCGCAAGCGCTTCATGGCGCTCTCGGCGACCGGCTGGCTGACAAAGACGCGCGGTTTAGCCATTACCGTATCCACCGTACAATACCGGCGACCCCATCTACGGCGCACTGCACGCCGTCGGGAATCCTGCGGGTTGCGTCGAGCACGCCGAGCACCATCGGGATGCCTCGCTCGCGCGCGAGCGACGCCAGATGCGAAGTGGAACCGCCGAGCTCCGCCACCACGCCGGACACCCGCGGCAATATGTAGCTAAGGGCCGGCCCCGCCACACGTGTGACCAGCACGTCGCCAGGCGCCACGCGCGACAGCTCACATTCGCAATTCACCACCACGGCTCGCCCCGATCCCCAACCGATACCGGCGGGATGACCATTTAGACCGGGGTGCTGCAACCAAATCTGATCTGGCACGATCGCCGGCTCCATATGCAACGGTCGCGACTGCAAGAGCCTGAAGCCACCCTCGTCCATCGCCCATTCGATTTCGACCGGCCATCCGGCCAGTTGTTCGCATTTACGCAGCAGGCGGCCGAGCGTCACAGCTTCGCCGGCGGTGAGGCAGGGCTCGCTGACCAGGTTGTCGGGCACAAGCTGCGGCGCGGCGACACCATGCTCGCAGGTGTCGCGATGTCCCTTGCGGCCGGCTTCGACCGTACGCAGGAAGCCCGATTTGCTGAGCACGATGCGGTCGGGCACAACCTCGCCCTGGGCGATTGCCGAGCCGAGGCCCCAGGTGGCGGAAATGAGCATCTGTCCTTCGGCGGTTTCACTCAAGCCGCCGCCAGAGGCGCGCGCCGAAATCAGCGGTTGGATCAGCACACCCATCGCGGTGTCCGCCGGCGAGAGCCCATGGTTCTCCATGTAGCGGCGCGCATGCGAGGTCCACAAAGCCGCCCAGCAGGCGCGCACTGCTGTCTGAAATTCGGTTTCGTCGGAAAGGCCGAGGAAGCTTTCGAATTGGCCCGCGAAATTGGCACCCTTGCGGTCTTCGATCAGCGCTGACGAACGGACCACGCCCAGTGGCGCTTTCTCGCGCTGCGCGCGCCACCCCGCGAGGAGCGGTTCAAGAATCTCCGGCGCGATCGGTCGCTCGTATAGAGCGAGCCTGATCTGGATCGAGATCCGCCGCGAAGCCGGCAGGTCGGCCTCGTTGTACTGCCGCAGCAGGTCCTGCATACCGAGGTGGCGCAGCTGATGGCGATAGGCGTCCGCCGTAAGCGCGAAGCCGCCGGGCGTCGGCAGTCCGGCCTGCATCAAGTCTGCGAGATTGGCTGCCTTAGGCCCCACCCGTTCGGGGTCAGCCGCAACAGGATCGTCGAGTTGAAGGATGAATGCGGTCATCATTTTACCCGTGTCCCGGATGTGGTGCAGCGCGCTAGTGCACCGCTGATCCGGGAC
>JBARNC010000206.1:0-2340 GCA_049802775.1 Pseudolabrys sp.
ATGGCCATGATGATGCTTTGGATGCGCTCCTGGAGCGGCACATTCATCGCAACGATCGTGGAAGCTCCAATAACGCCATCGCTTTCCAAACCCTGACGCGCTTGGAATCGCTTGACGGCGTCGACCAACGCGTCGTTGTAGATTTCTGAGTCAGCCGATGATGGCCCGACGCCGTCGGTCAGCTTCAGCCTCGTACGAATGGCGGGCACCCGGGGATTCTTCATACCCGGTTTAAGGGCCTCGCCCAACGGCACGGAGCCCCACCCGCCCTTGTCTACTAGCGCGAGATAGTTGGCGAGTGCAGAGCGAAGCGCAGCGTAACGGGGGTTCGGAGGCTGCCACGCGCTGAAAAACCGATCTACGCTGTCGGCGCTTGCAAGACTCTTCAGGGCCGCCGTCTGGTCGATGGTGCGCCCTTCGATGAAAAAATTCGGGTCAACTTTTCGCGGCAGGAAACGACCTACCTTGATGTCTGAGGCATATTCAAGAAAGGCTGCCGAAAAAAACAGTTCAACCAAGGCTAGGCTGCGCTTGTCGTCCGTTGATTTGGCGGCAGCGAGTCCTGCGAGCTGTTTGCTCGGGTAGTCCTTCGGATCGAGACCATCACTTGCAGCGTTTTGCAACCGCGCGAGGAGTTCATTGGGGCGGCGGCTGCCAAGCCAGAGCAGCTCGCCTCCGAATACTTGGTAATACTCCCACAATGCATCGCGCCGCTGCTTTACCGGTAGCGGCAGGCTTTGCTCATGGACCAGAAGGTCCAGCACATTGATGCGGATGATCGCAAGCTCGCGGGGCGAGCTGACAATCTGCGCCCGCGGCTGCGAGATCTGCCAAGTCAGCGACAACCAGAAAACAACAAAACCCGTTGCAAAGCGGGCAATCGCATTCGGCCGTGAAACGCACGGCAAACGTCGCCGGCCGATTTCCGCTACCTGTCGGTGCGGATCACTGCATCGGCGGCGCATACAGGAGGCCCCCTTCGTTCCAAAGGGCGTTCATTCCACGGTTCAGTTTAAGCGGCGTGTCCGGTCCCAGGTTGCGTTCGAAAATCTCGGCGTAGTTGCCCACGCTGCCGATCAACTTGACGAGCCAGTCGCGCGACAAGCCCAGCGAACGGACCGCCGGCGCGCCTAAAGCCACCGCCTTTTCACCTTTCTCCGCCCCGACCGATTTCGAACTGATCCCGAGTTCCTCTGCATTGATCAATGCAAAAAGTGTCCAGCGTATAAGGCCGGTCCAGCGCGAATCATCTTCGCGTGTGACGGGACCCAGCGGTTCCTTGGAGATGACGTCACGCAGAATGACGTGGTCCTCTGGCGTGGACAGCAAGGACCGCTCCGCCGCCAAAGCGGAGCGGTCGCCGGTAAAGGTATCGCATTTCTTGTCGGCGTATGCGGCGTGCGCTTGAGCTCGCTCCGTGAATGTCAGGAAGGAGACCTTGAGATTGTGGCTTTGAAAAAATGCCGACGCATTCTTTTCGGAAGTTGTCCCCGTGGCAACGCAGATTTTGGCGCCGCCAAGCTGAAGCGGACTCGTTGCCCCATACAAGGCAGGCAACAGGAACCCCTGCCCGTCAAAATAGCTAATGCCGGCAAATTCAAGACCGAGTTCCAAGTCGCGCGACATCGTCCAGGTGCTGTTCCGCGATAAGAGGTCGATGCGATGGTCCTTCAGGGCTTCGAAGCGAGCCTCTGCCGACAACGGCCGGTATTCGACCTTAGTAATATCGCCGAATACAACGGCTGCGACGGCCTTGCAGAAATCAACGTCGAATCCCCGCCAAACGCCCGAACTGTCCTTCTCAGAAAATCCTGGAAGACCTTCGCTTACACCGCAGATAAGCGCACCTCTTGCGCGAACGTCGTCCAACGTCCCTGCCATTGCGCTGGAGGGTGCAATGATTCCACCAATCCAAAGCGCCGAGGCGACGCAGACCGTCAATGCAACGTGCAGAAAGCGTGTCCAGCGCTCTTCATCAGGGCTTGACCACCGGCGGTGTCGCGAATCCAAATTCGGCATCTCCAAGTCCTTGTTCAGCTGTGGCTCATTAAAAAATGAGCATATTACATTCGTTGCCTGCGGGGCACAGCATTCCAACCGTAGCCGCGAATGTCCGCTCTTGGAGGTAAAGCAGACATAGCTCGGACATGCTTCAATGTCCGCTTTTGACAGCCACCCAAAGCGGACATTGCCACGCAACCGTCGCGACTATCCACTTGGCCTTCGCTATCAGCTCTTGCCAGGGGGTCGGTACAAGCTTGCTACTTTGGAAGCCTTATCGGCGACTGCCTTGAATTCCGCAGGGGTCCAAGCCCTTGAAGTGGTGACGTCCGAGATCAT
>JBARNC010000207.1:0-4158 GCA_049802775.1 Pseudolabrys sp.
TCCGAACCGCAGCCGCAGTTACGATGCGACACGTCGGGCAGTTCGCTTCTGGGGATATGACCGCTCCATGGAGAGCTCATTCTTCATAATGGCGGATACCTTGAAGCAGATACAGCCGAACCTTCGCCTCGATGCACCCGATATACTACGTGCCTTCGACGTCAACCGTGAGCGCATCTACTCAATTGCCGCCAAGGTCTATGCCCGAGGACGCAGGGGCACTTACGATCTCAACATCGATGATGTTTGACCTGGATAATAATGGCGCTGAGCTTGAGAAGAGACCCAGTAGTTGATCGGGTGCATTACAACCTTTATTTCCCCTATTGGCACTTAGCGGACAATCCAGTTGCGCCCACGGTTGTCCGCTATTGGAGTAACAGCGACATTGCCACTCGGCGCGATGGTCTGATGCCCACACAATCCGGCTAATCCGACGACCATTCTTGCCAGTGGGTTGGAGAGACCTCGACTTGCCGACTGGTTTTGGCATTCACCCAAACTTGCCCGCGAAGTCGGCAGGGGAACACAAGTGCGTGAACCGTGTCGCCGTCCAAGACACCGAGCCGCAAATCGCGGTCCTTCGGGATTTCTGTGAGGGTGCGGACAGAATTCCACATAGGGTCTTTTAGGCTTGGACCAAAAGGCGAGCTTTGATCTTCCTCAACTACGGCTTAAAGTCTTTCGACCCAATCGAGACAGGCCCTTGCTCCGTTTCATCAGGCGCGAGAACGTAAAACATTACCGCCAACTGCTTGAGCGCACTACGAATGACGCCGAACGGCAGCGCATCAGAGGTTGCTTGCCGAAGAAGAGAAAAAGCAACGAGACGCCGATGATAAAAAACCAGCCGCAAAGCGGGAAGCCACGTCGTACGACGACACTCACTAACTACCGCGCAGTGAGCGTTGGAGTTGTGTCATGCTTAACCTGACCCCGCTGGCCCCGAGAGAGCCAGATGTCACCGTTCATATCGTGCTGAACGACTTCGGCGAGCTTGGCCGCGCCTATGTCGAAACCGACGAAGCCGAAGCCGACCAAGCGACCATCGTCGACAACATCCTGAGCGGTCAGTACTCGCATCCGCTTCGAGTGGTCGCCTTCAACACCGCTGAAGGCTGGGCGCGTGATGTTACCGAGGATATTGCACGTGCCGTGCTGAGCAAGGCGGACAGCGAAGACCGCTCGATCGGAACAGCCGCGCAGGGTTTTGTGGAGCGGGTGCTCGGGAAGACGACGCAGACGCATTACCATTTTCAAAGACGTGCCGACTGAGCGGCCGATGCCCCAATCCGGCGCTCTGCAGCTCAAAGATTATCCGACCGCGATGATACGGCTCGCCTGCACACACTGCGATCGCAGGGGTTAATACCGGCTCGACACGCTCATCAAGAAATATGGTGCGGACACGACGCTGCCAGATCTGCGGCCCCTGATCGCCCAATGCGAGCGACGAGGTCAGCTTGGGACAGCGTGCGGCATCTACTACGTGGATCTGGTGCCGAAGGACTAGTGCGACCTATTGGTGGAAAAAGACCGCCATGGAAGTGCCTTCGACCTTCAACGCCCGCGCCGAGACCGTGGCCGACAAGCCGACGTTCCGCGATGCCTTCAAGCGCAGCCAGGGCCGGCACCGTCAGCCGGTAGAGCGCGACCAGCTTTTGCCACGTGTAGGCTTGGGTAAAGCGACCGCACACAATAATTGTCTCTCGTCACAAAAAGAGAACGGGCGATGCGGGACGTTACTCCCGCTCTTTCGGCTCGTCGGCGTCCATTGCATCGCCGCCTTGTGGAGAGTGAAGAGCCTACCGCGTCACCGCCGCGATCGCCCGAAATTGTGTATAGTATCGAGTCCTTGTCCATGCCAATCGCCACAACAGCCGGTCCAAAAGCGGTAAGGCAACCTCCCGAGCGCGCGATTTAAGTACAGGTGAGGGTCAAGAACGCGCCGCGCCTAGATTTGGGACGTGGTAAGAGGTCGCGCGCCGTGGTGGGCTGATCATTTCATGTCCGCTTTCGGACAATAGCGGACAAAGTTGGATTTTGGCGCGAGATGGTTTGTCCTAACGACCTGTGCCTGAACTCACACCCGGAACCTTCCAGTGTGTTAGTTTGAGCTGACACGATCCCTTGTCCTCAGCCTGGAGCCGTTTCACGGTGACCCGTTATCCTCACCCGTCATGGACTGATGACGGCGGCTTCCGCGCTGCCCTCGACGATGTGATCATCATCCCACTTGTTTTTGTCGCGCTAGCTGCCAACAAAATCCTGCGTTTCATTCTTTCGATCTTGATGCGGCTGCTCGACTACGCCTTCCCTCTAGCAATGCAGCTTGTCTGGCTTCCGCTCTTCGCGGCCAAGGTTCTTGGCAATGGCATTGTTGCTGTCATAAACGGCGCGTTGCGCTTCCTTCCGCTTTCCAAGACGAAACGTCGAAAGTGGAGTACAGCGATCCGCCGGAGCTGGTCGTGCTTCCGGCGGAAGATTAGCTACCGGGCGTTCGAACATGCTGTGCATATTGCCTTTGAAAGCGGTATGGCATGGGTGTTTCGAAAATGCCGGCATCTCACGCCGAACACCGCATTGCTCGTAATCCTGGGCGCGGTACTTTGGCTCCCGATCTCTTTAGGGGCTGCAACGGCGATGCACGCGGTGTTGTTCGCCAAGGTCATATCCTGGCCGGCTTGGATGCAACTCTTGCATCCGCTAGCAACGGTCATCGCCAAGAGCAAGCTGCTGGTGCTACCGGTGTACCCGGCAGCCTGGCCACAGGCCAAAAAACATCCGTTCATTCAGGTCGTATTCAAGAGCTATAAAGTCATCAAGAGCCTGTACCTGTTCAAAAAGGTCGGCTTTCGCTATTGGCAGGCAGGGATCGCCGGCACCGCGGCGGCTGACAGTCTCGAGCGCATTGCCGGCCTCACATCGGCGGTGAGGTGGCTGCGCAAGGCGCATGTCGCAAAACATTTCGGTGTCGAGAAGCCCACTCAGGAATTGCGTTCGCTCTTCTCGCGATGGTCGATTAAATTCTCAGCCGAATACTACGAAGTCAAGGAACGGCAAGCCGCCTCGCATCAGTCTGTAACATCACTAAACAGCAGCAAGCCGCAAATGCCGAGCTGATCATCAACCTCAAAAGCGCCAAGGCGCTCGGCCTCACCGTGCCATTTGGCCTACTGAACGCTGCCGATGAGGTGATCGAATAGACTGGCCATGTCCGCTATTGGCACTTAGCGGACATCGGATTGACGCCAGCTAATGTCCGCTATTGGGGGGTAAAGCGGACATCGCTCCAGCATCGCAGAATGTCCGCTAATGACCCAAAGCGGACATTCCAATCGTACCGACTTCCCAGCCAAAAAAGTCCCAAAAAATGGGGAGGTAGCGTGTGCGTCAATACTACTGATTGATTTGAGATCTCGCGCGACGGAAATTGTTTCGGCCGCATTTGGAGTTGGTCACTGGATCTGGGTAGAGGAGTATGATGGCCTGAGCAGAAGAGATGTGACTATGTTCGACCTTGAACAGTTCATCGCCGTATCCCCCATAGTTAGTTTTCAATGCTAGTTGAAACTTGTACTTTGCGGCGGTCGTGGGGGAATTCTAGAGGAAACCGTCAAGCAAACCGAGAAATACATTTTTGACAAACGTTTATTTTATGCGAGGTTTATGTCTCTCCCGGAACGGCGCGAGCGACGGCAGCGGGGGCATTAAGTTTTCACCAGCGTTGCATAGGGTCCACCGGCAGCATTGACCTGACCGAGACGCCGCGTCGAATGTCCGCTTTGGGTCATTAGCGGACATTCGAGAGAAAGACCGCCTCGCGGCGGTCTCTCCGAAAATTCACACTACTGTTTTGACACGCTCAAGCTTGCGCTCCGCGGCGCCAACACTGCAAGTGTCGCGGTCCGCGGCATCAACACTGCAAGTATGATCGCAACGAGAATAAGCGCAGGCGCATCTCCTACCAGATGACCGCGCTCCGCCGTATCGCTGACGGCCTGAACGCCCATGATCGCCCCATGAACTAAACTCGACCACACGGTGAACCAGATGAGGCTCTTATGAGCGTAAGGATTTTTTGAAGCGATGAGCAAAAACACGCCCAGCGTCGCATACACTCCCATGATCATCATTAGATAGTGTGAGTATCCCTGT
>JBARNC010000208.1:0-4171 GCA_049802775.1 Pseudolabrys sp.
GTCCCAACACCCGTGGGATGTGCCCGGCCTTTCCCGAGCCGAGCGCGTCATCCGCTTTGTGAATTCGCTGCCTTGCACACAGGGACCGTTCGCCGGCACCACCCTGAGACTGCGGCCGTGGCAGACGAAATTCATCAAGGCTGTGTACCGCTGCGACAAGCAGGGCAACCGCGCGGTGCGCACAGCGGTGCTGTCAGTAGGGCGCAAGTGCGGAAAGACTCAGCTCGCTGCCGCGCTGTGCCTGTGCCACCTGTCGGGGCCCGAGACGGAGCCGCGCGGCGAATGCTACTCGGTCGCCTGCACCCGGGACCAGGCCGGCCGGATCTTCGCCGAGATGGTCGCGATCATCACGCGCATTCCGTGGCTCGATAAGCGCATCAATATCATCAGGTTCCGAAAGGAGCTCGAGGACATGATCAACGGCTCGACGTTTAGGGTGTTGTCGGCCGATGTCGCACCGGTGCATGGGTTATCGCCGTCATTCGTCTGTTACGACGAGCTCGCCCAGGTGCCGAACCGCCAGCTTTACGATGCGCTGGGCACAGCGCTGGGCGGCCGAGCGCAACCGCTGATGCTGGTGATCAGTACTCAGGCCGCGACCGATATCGCGCCCATGTCGGAGCTGATCGATTACGGCTTGCGAATTCAGCGCGGCGAAATCCGGGATGCCGGGTTTCACCTGACGCTGTACACCGCGCCGCCTGAATCCGATCCATGGAAATACGCGACGTGGAAACTGGCCAATCCGGCGCTTGGGGACTTCCGGTCGCTCGAGGATGTGAAGCGGTTGGCCTTGCTGGGGCAGCGCGTACCCAGTTCTGCAATGAGCTTCCGCAATTACATTCTCAATCAGCGCGTGGACACGTCCGCGCCGATCCTGAACATGATGTTGTGGGAAGCAAACAGCGCCAACGAGTATGATCTACGCGATCTGAAAGGGCGGCCCTGTTACGCCGGTCTCGATCTGGGCGCGACCAAGGACATGACTGCGCTTGTGTTGGTCTTCGCCGATAGCAACGGCGGCTTTGACGTTATCCCGTTCTGTTGGCTCCCGGGCGAGACGCTTTCGGAGCGTGAGGACGAAGACAACATGCCGTATCGGTTGTGGGCCCAGGACGGGCACCTGCTGACATTTCCTGGGCGCGCGACCGATCCAAAGGCCGTGGCCATGAAGATCGCCGAGCTGCACGGCATGTGTAATATCAGAGCGTTGGCATTCGACCGCTGGCGCATTGAAGACATTAAGCGGGAGCTCGACGCCATCGGGTGCCGGGTTGAGCTCATTCCATTCGGGCAGGGATACAAGGATCTTTCGCCGGCGGTCGACGTGCTCGAGCGCCTGGTTGAGCAGGGTAAACTCCGGCACGACGGGCACCCGGTGCTTAAGATGGCGGCGGTTAATTGCCGGGTCGAAATGGACGCTGCGGGAAATCGTAAGCTGAGCAAGCGCAAGTCGACCGGCCGCATTGACCCATTGGTGGCCACCTGCATGGCGATCGGCGTCGCTGCGCGGCCGGCGCCGGTGATCGATGTGCGGGCCCTTATCGGATGAGCCAGTGGCCATACAATACGCAGCGCTGGCAGCGCTACCGGCGACACAAGCTGCAGCAACACCCGCTGTGCGAATACTGCCTGAACGACGGCAGGCTCGAGGTGGCCACCGTGGTCGATCACATCGTGCCGATCAGCAGAGGCGGCGATCCCTACCCGCCGCTGGATCACCTGATGTCGTGCTGTGTCTCATGCCACAACAGGAAAACGCGCATCGTCGAGCAGCAGGGCAAGGAGCTCACGCCGAAAGGCATCCGTGGCTGCGACGTACACGGCAACCCGCTCGATCCGAATCATCCCTGGTACAAGACATGATTTCGCTCAATGACGCGCAATTGAAAATCGTGATGGCGGCGGCCTCACATGTGCCGCATGAGAAGCGATCGCAGTTCCTCGAACGCATCGCGGCGATGCTGAGGCTGCGCGGTCGCGGCCATTTCAACGACGCCGATGTGAACGATGCGGTGGCGCGAGCGTTGAGCGGGATGACTCACCAGCCTGCCGCGTGACACGAAGTTCGAATCCGGGCGCGTCTTGCCGGGCGCATATTCACAGCGCTACACCCGGGGCATGGACCGGCTTACGCAGCGCGAGCAGGAAATTCTGGCGGGAGTAGTTGCCGGCCATAGCAACAAGACCATCGGCAGAGAACTCAACATCAGCCCCCGCACCGTGGAGGGACATCGCAAGCGTATCCGGCAGAAGCTCGGCTGCCGTAACACCGCCGACCTTGTGCGTGCCACGATGAGCCGCGAGCGTGAGTTCGCCGGCGTGACTAGGGCGTGAACTCATAATGGGTGGCCAAATGTTGCCACGCGCTGTCTGATGTCCGCTTTTGGGGGTAAAGCGGACATGACTTATTGCGGCGCACATGTCCGCTTATGACCCAAAGCGGACATTGCGTAGTCAGATCGCCCGCGTGATCCCCCTTCCAGTATGCTAGTTTGACCCGTCCTGAGCCTAGGGGGAGGCGATGAGACGGCGCTCCAGAGTAGGCGGCAAACCAGCCAAAGCGCGACACCGCAAGACGGTAACGCCAATGCGCCACACTGCGCTCGCGCAGCTCAGTCGCGAGTTGAACGAGGCGCTGGAACAGCTGGCCGAGACATCGGAGGTGCTGCACGTCATCGCAAGCTCGCCCGGCGACCTGCAGCCGGTTTTTGGGAGCATGCTGGAAAAGGCGATCCGCATCTGTGACGCAAAATTTGGCGGGATCTGCCGCATCGACGGCGATGTGATGCGGCTTGTCGCAACGCATAATGTGCCGCCGGCCTACGAAGACGTGCGCAGTACTGAACCATTTCGGCCGAGCCCAAAGCATATCTACCGCCGTCTGCTGGCCAGCAAAAAAACGTTTCAAGGCATCGATTGCGCAGCCGAGCCAGGTTACATCGAACGGCGCCCGGAATACGTGGCGGCTGTCGAACTCGGCGGCGTACGGACCTATCTGCACGTGCCAATGCTGAGGCAGGACGAGCTCATTGGGGCTTTCCTGATGGCCCGCCAGGTAGTTCGTCCGTTTACCGACAAGCAAATCGAGCTGGTGCAGAACTTCGCCACTCAAGCCGTCATCGCGATTGAGAATGCCCGATTGCTTAAGGAACTGCGCGAGAGAACTCTACAGTTGGAAGCGCAGTCGCAAGAGATTGTTAAACTGAACCAGCAGCTCGAAAGACGCGTCGCTGATCAGGTGGGTGAAATTGAGCGCATGAGCAGGCTGCGACGATTCCTTTCTCCCCAGGTAGCCGATTTAATCGTTGCGTCGGGGACGGAGAAGCAACTTGAAAGTCACCGACGGGAAATCACAGCGCTGTTCTGCGATCTCCGCGGCTTCACCGGCTTCTCCGAGATATCAGACCCGGAAGACGTGATGTCGCTGTTGCGTGACTACCATGCAGCGATTGGCGAGATCATCATCAAATATAATGGCACGCTTGAACATTATGCCGGGGATGGGGTGATGGTGATCTTCAACGATCCCATTCCTGTTCTGAATCCGGCCCTGCAGGCCGTGCGGATGGCACTTGATATGCGCACGGCGATTGGCGCGTTGATTGAGAAATGGCATCGGCTGGGACATGAGATTGGTTTTGGCATCGGTATTGCGCACGGATTCGCGACGCTTGGTACCATTGGTTTTGAGGGACGTTTCGATTACGCCGCCATCGGAACGGTATCCAATGTCGCCTCTCGGCTTTGCGACGAAGCCAAGCCCGGACAAATCCTGATTAGTCCTCGGGTCATGATGGCGGTCGAAGATGCAATGACCGTCGAACCAGTTGGCGATTTTACACTCAAGGGTATCAGTCGTCCCATGGCGGCCTACAACGTAATCTCCGCCGTATCGTCAAAAAATTGACCGTGAACACGATGTCCGCTTATGGCACAAAGCGACATTCCTAGTTGCACCGCACATGTCCGCTATTGGGGGTAAAGCGGACATGACGTTTTGCACTGCTGGAGTGCGCCCCTGGGGCCGGACACGTTGAGGTCAGTGAATTGACAGGGTGAGCTGGGCTTTCAAAGGTTGAAAGCCATGGCCAGACAACGTTCCCACAGCATCGAGTTCAAACGGCAGGTCGCACAGGAGTTCATTGCCGGAGAGACCCTGTACGGGCTT
>JBARNC010000209.1:0-5382 GCA_049802775.1 Pseudolabrys sp.
TGCACGGGCAAGAATAGAATAGTAATCAGCCATTGCGGGCTGTCTCCCGATTGCGCGGACAATTGCATTTTAACGCACCAGCGAGGCGCATTGAGGGCAGCAGCACCCGACCCCGAAAGGAGCAAAGGGGCCGGGTGTGCGCGCCAACGTCATCGGTTTGCTGCTTATTGCAAATGTCTTCTACTTATTTCGATCAGACCCGAAAGCTGCCCCATCACGCGTTGTAAAATTACCTAATCTTTGGATCGACGCCAAAGAGCAGGAATTGAAAGATCGTGTTCGCGCAAATAAAATAAGTGCGGTTGCTGTGCCGAAGGGCGCAGGGCAGTGTCGTCAACGATGCAGCGCGAACCGCTGACTATTCGGGGATTAAGGGTCCCCAGTAGTTTCCGATTGGAACCGGACGCAATTCGTGTGCCTGATCGCCCAGTTCACCGGCCTGGAGCCGGTAGGCGAGAACGGCAAACAGCAGATGGCGGGGCAGATGAGGAGGCGGCTGTCGCCGGAACATGCTCTTCCAGCGCGCCCGCAAGCCATGGAGATCGAGATCGCGCAGATGCGCGATCTCGTCGTCCAGCGACGGTCTGGTTGCCTTCTTCGCGGCCGGTCGTGGCTGCCGCATCGCGCTACGACGCCGCTGACGTCATGCGATCCGTAATCCGGTAGACGCGAGCATTGTCGCCGTCTGCCGAGACAAGCGTGAGGCCGAGCTTCTTGCGCACGACACCGGCGAGGAAGCCGCGGACCGAATGGGGTTGCCACTTCGCTGCACGTGCCATCACCTCGATGGTCGCGCCACTTGGCGCTCGCAACATTGCAATGATGCAAGCCTTTTTGCTTTCGCGGCTTCCCGTCGGCTGCGGCGCAGACTGGGGCTGCTGATGAGCCGCCGGCTTTGCAACGGGTTTGAGTGGTACGGCCTTGCGCGCAGTCGTTCGCCTTATGCTGTTACGGGTCTTGGTCTTGCTGTCGCTTGCGCGTGATGCGGTTTTGCGCTTGGACTTTGTCTTGGACATCGGGATCCCCTTCGGGTGTGCGGCGACTATCGCCGCCACCACCGAAGCCCCACCTCGGCGAAGAAGCCGGCGGGGCAGGATCCCGAAGCGCAGCTAGGCCCGGAACTGGACACAGTACCGCTCTGTCTGCGCGAAGAAGCCAGTCCTTTCGGGATAATCTTATTGCTGGTTTCGCGCGATCCTGCGCAAGGATCAAACTTGCAGCGTCAAGCTTGCCGAACAAGGCGCTGACCAATGTCCGCTTTCGGGGGTAAAGGGACGTCGAAACTCAACAGCTTTTTATTCGCTTAGACCCAAAGCGGACATTGGGCAGCCCCTGACGGCAGGGCGCCCTTTGGTTCGGATGGAAACTTTTTATATCATCTGCCTAGCCGGCGATGGTGAACAACTGCGTGTGTTAACATTCAAGATGCCGCCGTTCCGCTTTCTGAAGTGGATGAAGGAGGGAGAGATGGCGAATGCGCTGACAAACATTACAAACTTAGACGTTTTGAAAAGCTGGAAGAGCCGGAGAAATGCGCCGTCCACAGGTGTCGTAAAGCGGGATTGGGTTCCGACTGGGCGCATCGATTTCGCAACCAAGATCGATGGCAATGACGACCCAAACCAACCAGGTGAATTTAAGTTGTTGGTAGAAGAACGAAGAATTATCGAAAGCATTGCTGGAAATGAAAATCTTGAGATTCAATGGCGGCTGGCCACGCTGAGAGAGGCAAAAGCCGTTGTGACTCAGTACCACAAATACCTAAAGGAAAACTCCCTCATCAAATCTGTCTTCGAGCCTGAAATTTTGCCTCCGGAATCTCAAGACAGCGGTTCGCCAAGCGCGGAATCAAAGCGGCGGGGCTAGGCCAAGACGCTCGGCCTTGAGGGAAATGTTTCAAAGAAGCTCGACGCGCCGCACAAGGCACTTTGATTCAGGTCAATGCACGAACGAATGGTTTTAAGCGTGATCTTCACGCAAGAATACACGAGGATTTGATGCAAAATTGCCGAGAATGCTCCGTCTATCCGGATTCCTGGGTTGTTTCTTTAAGGGCGCGCATGACGTCTTCTCGAGAAATAATGCCCTCCAACCGACCATTAGCACTCATCACTGGGAAGCTTCGGATCTTGAGGCTAACCATTAACTGAAGAACTCGTGTTAACGGCGATGTCGGGTCAACATCCACTATAGCCTCGGTCATGACCTGCACTGCGCGCCGGCTCATCAATTCATTGTAATGGGGCACAACGTGACCGGTGGTGAATGCGAAGGCGTGAAGGAAATCGAACTTGCTGATGATCCCGAATACCTTCCCGTCTTCCACCACCGGAAACGCATTGAAATCGTGCTTCTCGAATAACTCGGCAAGTTCGCGCATTGTGGTCTGCCGCGTCACGGTCATCACCGTTCGCGTCATAAACTGGCTAACCGTGCTTCCGACAAAGCCGTACATCGCTTCACCAGCCCCACTTTTCGCTTGCATTGCTTAGATTCCTTGTTTTGATTAACGCTGACTCTGACAACAATATATTAAATGGTCCGGCACCGCGCGCGGGCGTTTGGGCCGGCTGCCGATGCCCAACCCCCTCTTACAAAAGCGGCGGATTCGCCGATGCGAACGTTGAGCACTCCCGGAATTGGACAGTTTTCTGTCTTGATGGTGTTTGTGCACACTCTCCGGAAGTCGGTAGGCTGAGCAATAGTCTCGGCTGATCCAGCTTTGACCAGCAGCTTCGATGTTAACGGGAACCGCCCTCGAACTGTGATCGTAGTTACGGTGGAGCGCGTATATTTTCATTGTGCGAAGGCTATCAACCGCTCGAAATTGTGGGATAGCTCGCAACATGCAAATCAACGACGGTTGCCAAGCGTAAATGGGATGCTCGCCGCCACGCAGTGGCACCGATGCCTCGCTACTGCAAAAGGCTCAAGAAGCGTCTTCGTACGTTGACACGATTACATGGCGCGGCTGGGTAACTAATGTCTGCTATTGGCACAAAGCATCCGCTTAACGCGACCGAATGTCCGCTTTCGGGGGTAAAGCGGACATTCATTCAGGGTCATTATCTGTTCCTAGCTTCTCCGGCGGTTTCGCTTGGCGCAAACGGAGGTCGGTCGCCGGGACACCGATGAATGACAGCATATTCCACGCACAGCCCCTTCAGACGGAAGTTTTCCGCAGCGCCCGGCGCCTTGTAGAGATCGAGAAATATTTTGTGCACCGGATACCAACAGGCGATGATCTCGTGGATCTTCTGATCGCAAAGTCGCGCGGCAAGAGCGCCTTGTAGAAATTAGCGGGTATGACCGCTGCGAGCGGTGTTCCAGGAAGACGCGCATGAGTCGGACGAGCGCCGTCAACCAGAGCACGCTTGATATCGTCATAAAGCCTCCACGCGCAGCGTCCCACTAAACTACAAGCTCAAAGTGGCAGATCCCCGCTCCTGTTAACCGTCTATTAACCAAACGCGGCCTAGCCTGCGGTCATCGCCCGATCATCATCCGATTACCGCGATCTTTGTCCTGGGCCCTATCGATGTCTGTTGAGATACTGACATATGCCGCGCTAGGTGCCCGCCTCAAAATCTCAGCAGAGGCGGCTCGTTTGCTAGCCAAGCGACTCGGGTTGCCACGCTCACTAGCGCCGGACGGCAAAGCCCTGGTGAGCGTTGATCTCGCTGAGATACGGCACAAACCCCGCCCACCAGGTACTCGCCAGGCCGGCACCATCGCTCTGCTGACGACAAAGATCGAGACATTGCAGGCGGAGATCGCGCGGCTCGAAGCAAGGGAGGCAGCCCAACGGGCAGACGTGGAGCGCGAGCGCGAGCGGGCTGATCGCCTGATAACTGAGCTGCTCCATGCGACCGCAGAGACCATGGCGGCAAAGGAAGCGACAGCACGGCTTGAAGGCGAGTTGGCAGCTCTGCGGACCGGTGACCGAGGGGCCAGCGCCCAAGCACAAGCCGCGCGTCGACTGGGACATCTCGCCGCGACCATAGTGGAAGCAGACCGCAAGGCTTGTAGGTAACAACCCGTGTCCTCTCATTCAGCAACGATAAAGCACCATGACCAACATCACCGACATTCGTAAGATGAAAGCGCGAATTGCCGTGTTCGGCGTCGGCGGCGCGGGCGGGAATGCGGTCAACAACATGATCGCGACCGGCCTGCAGGGCGTTGATTTCGTCGCCGCCAACACCGACGCCCAGGCGCTCACCATGTCCAAGGCCAAGCACATCATCCAGATGGGCATTCGGGTGACCCAGGGCCTTGGCGCCGGCTCGCAGCCCGAAGTGGGACGCGCAGCAGCCGAGGAGGCGATCAATGCGATCCGCGATCATTTGACCGGCGCGCACATGGTGTTCATCACCGCCGGCATGGGCGGCGGCACCGGCACCGGCGCGGCCCCCGTTATTGCAGAGGCAGCGCGTGAGCTTGGCATTCTCACCATTGGCGTGGTCACCAAGCCATTCAACTTCGAGGGCCAGCGGCGCATGCGCCTTGCCGAAGCCGGCATCGTGGAGCTGCAGAAGGTGGTGGACACGCTTCTTATCATCCCGAATCAAAACCTGTTCCGGGTAGCCGTCGAGAAGACCACTTTTGCCGACGCCTTCGCCATGGCAGACCAGGTTCTTTATTCGGGTGTCGCCTGCATCACCGACCTGATAGTCAAGGAAGGTCTGATCAATCTGGACTTTGCCGACGTACGCACTGTCATGCGCGAGAAGGGCAAGGCGATGATGGGCATGGGTGAGGCTTCCGGCGAGAAGCGCGTGCTCACCGCCGCCGAGGCCGCGATTTCCAATCCGTCGATCGAAGACCCCTCGATCAAGCGCGCGAGTGGCATGCTAATCTCAATTACCGGTGGCAAGGACCTGACGCTGTTTGAGGTCGACGAAGCTGCTACTCGTATCCGCGAAGAGGCCGACCAGGACGCCAACATCATCGTCGGCGCCATCTTCGACGAAAGCCTGGACGGCATCGTCCGCGTCTCGGTCGTCGCGACCGGCATCGACAATGCCGACGCGGCGCGGCAGACGCAGTCTACAGAACGCGCACTCACAGAACGCGCCGGGGAACTGCGCGACAACAGCCATCGCATCGCCGACCGCAGCGACCGTAGTGCACCACTGCCGCAATTGGAGCGTCCGGCGCCGCGCCCGGCGACTCGCCATCCCGAAGGGCGACCGGCAACGCCGACGTCAGAATATTCGCACAAGGCGGCTCCGCAGGGCCTCGATCCGTACGGCCGGTCCTCCCCGGCGCACAATTCGACTGACGAGGACGTTCTCGATATTCCGGCCTTCCTGCGCCGCAAAGCCAGCTGAACCGCCATTAAAACTAAAGTTGGAAAGAGCCCCGGCTGATTAACAAACC